>JAPYOO010000098.1:0-10180 GCA_029938135.1 Bermanella sp.
ACAGGTACTAACCCAGATACAGGTACTAACCCAGATACAGACAGTGCCGAGCAGGCCAAAATCAATGCCGGTGCCAGCCTTTATACTCAGCAATGCACTGCCTGTCATGGTGCTCAAGGTGAGGGCGGAGCATTTACTGAATTTTTTATTCCAGGTTCCAACATTCAAGACGATACCGCCATGATCGAATACATCGCTACCTACATGCCTTTAGGCGGTGTAGCGAGTTGCGATAGCAAGTGTGCTGAAAAGGTGCTGGCGTATGCCAAGGTAAATTTTGACAATTATTATGGTGAAACAACCACCGATCCCGATACCGGTACTGATCCCGATACAACTATTATACCCAACGCTCCCACTGGAATTACCGCCTCGTTAGCGGCCAGCCATGATATTTTAAATGTGTTTTGGAATGATAACTCCAACAACGAAGATGGTTTTACCCTTGAGCGAAAAGTTAATAACAATGCCTGGTCTACCATCGCCATGACGGCCGCTAACGTCAGCATTTATGTAGATATGGAAATCGTACAGGGCAACACCTACAACTACCGTGTACGCAGCTTTATCACAACAAATGTAAGCCAGTTTGTCACCGCCAACAGTGTCAATGTGCCTGTAGATCAAGTAGTGGTCAAACCTGTAGCGCCTTCAAATTTAACAGCCTCTTTAAACAATGACACATTACAAATTACTTGGAATGATCAGTCTGATAACGAAGACGGTTTTACCCTAGAGCGCTCTGAAAACAGCGGCTCGTTTAGCCAGCTGGCCGTGTTGGCCATGAATGTTTCTAGTTATAACAACCTCACAGTAGTTGCAGGGACTCGTTACCAGTATCGCATCAGTGCGTTCAATGGTGAGGGAAGCTCCAGCACAGTGATATCAAACAGCGTGCTGGTACCAATAGTGGAAGACCCTGCCACGTGTACCGATACCGCCCCACAATATGTAGCGGGAACCACCTATTCAGCTGGCCAACAGGTCATTAATCTAGGTGGCATTTACCAATGCAATGTAGGCGGCTGGTGCTCAAGCAGTTCAGCACTGCATTATGCACCAAGTTCAGGCAGTAACTGGCAAGATGCTTGGTCACTTGTTAGCGACAGCTGTACTGATAATGGTGATAGCCCGCAAGTAACCATTCCCAGTCAGGTAAGTGCCCTCAGTGCACAAGTAAACGCAGGACTTACATCACTTACAGTAAGCTTTAGCGATAACTCCGATGACGAAGTAGGTTTTAAGGTTGAACGTAAACGTAATGATGATAACTGGATGGCGGTGGCAGAATTAGCACAAAACGTCAGTGCTTATACCGATACCAGCGTTACATCCGGCAATGATTATCAATATCGAGTAGCCGCTTTTAATAGTAAAGGCAGCAGTGACTGGCAAAGTAGTTTGCGCGTTACGCTTGCCGCCACACAAACTATTCCAAGTGACGTGAGCAACGTATTAGCAGTACTGGCCAGTGGCCAAGATAGCATTAGCGTTTCTTGGCAAGATACATCGATCAATGAAACCGGTTTTAAAATAGAGCGTAATGCCAATAATTCTGGCTGGAATCTATTATCTACCCAAACTCAAAATATAGAGTCCTATAGTGATACTCAAGTCAGTGCAGGTAATCAGTACCGATACAGAGTGGCGCCATTTAATGAAGCCGGCACAGCAAGCTTCCTTCAAAGTGTTGCTGTAAACATAGATGAAGAAGTGATAGTTGATACCAGTGGAAATCAAGCGGCCTATGAAGGGGCGTGTACGGGTTGTCACACAAATGCCGGCGGAATCGGCGGTAACTTATTAGATGTACGGGTATCCAGTAAGTGGGGGGCTGGATCTTTTGACGACTTTTTAATTAAAGTAAATACCATGAATACGGGTAGCTGCGATGCCGATTGCCAGGCAAAGGCCGCCGACTATTTATGGTTAGACGCGTGGGGATTGCAAAAAGAAGTTATTGTGGTGGCTAATGGCCGCGGTGTAAGAGGGGTACGCTTAATGTCTCCTCAAGAATATCAAAACTCGGTATATGATTTAACAGGCGTATTGTTAAGTGATGATGAAATCCCCAAGCAGTTTTTTGACAGCTCATTTAAGTATCCAACCCAAGGGGATACAGGTGTTGTATTGTATGAAAGCATGGCAAAGTTTTTGGCCCTAGCCGAAAAAATATCGCTTACTGCAAATCTATCATTATTAGGGTGTAGCAGCGCAGCCTGTAGCACCAACCAAGTGGCCACTGCAGGCCTTAAGGTATTGCGTCATCCACTGAGTGCCCAAGAGCTCTCGGCCTACCAAGGTCTTAACAGTGACAGTAGCCGCGAAATGCTTACCAGCATGCTTATGTCTCCCTATTTTTTATATAAAATGGAGTTGGGTGAGTGGAATAATAGCGAAAATGCTTACCAGCTAACTGACTATGAAATGGCCAGTTCATTAGCGTTTATGATTTGGGGCACCACACCAAACGATGCACTCTTACAAAAGGCTCAAAGTGGTTTGTTAAGCGATGAAGCCTCCATCGGAACAGTAGTGGAAGACATGATGCAAGATGATAAATTTGCAAAAAACATGTCCTCTTTTGTAAAGTATTACACTCACGCCTATGAGCAGGCCACCGAAAAACCAGGATTGTCACAAGCGGTTATTGATGCCATGTACCAAGAGCAAGATGCGTTTATTGCATACTGGTTAAACGATGACGATGCTTCTTTTAATAAACTATTTAACCCAGGTTACACATTTGTGAATGCAACCTTAGCCAATCATTACGGTATCAATGATTCAAGCTCAAGTGTGCATAAAGTCACCACCGACCGAAATCGGGGTGGTTTACTGCATCAAGGAGTCACTCAAATTATGAACTCTGACTTTACCGCCACGTCGTTAGTTAAACGTGGGAAAATGATTCGTGAAAATATTATGTGCCATACTATGGGTGTGCCATCGGGTGTGGATCCGGCCACTATAAACCTACCCGCAACGCCTATTACCACCCGCGAGCGTTGGGATTTTATTACTGGGCCTACGGCCTCTAATGGGCAATGTTGGGAGTGTCACCAGTTAATGAACGAGCCAGGTTCATCGTTAGAGCAATTTGACGCCGCGGGTAAATACCGCACCACCGAGCAAGACTATAACGGCAGTAGCTCTCAGCTTATTTTGGATGTAACCGGTACGTTACGTGATAACAGTGCCAACACACTGACCCAGTACGATGATGCCCGTGAGTTAACTGAATTCTTGGGAACCAGCGAAGTGGCAAAATCCTGTTTTACGGATAGTTATTTACGTTTTGCTACAGGGTACAAGAGTGACGCCTATAACAAGGAAGAACTTACCGGCTTGCAAGCTAAATTCAATCAAGATGACAATGTAAAATCCATGATTAAGTGGTTGTCTCAATCTGCATTAATGCGCTATCGCGTAGAGCGTTAAGTCGAATAAATCGAAACTAGATTTTTTTGAGTGCTTCAGCCCCGTAAGGGGCTTTTTTTTGCCGTCTAAAAATAGAATTCTAAATATCTTGGTAATATCTCCATCATTAAACCCTAAGCAAATTTACATTTGTCTCTATAACTTAATACAGACAATTATGAGTCTTTAGGTGTCTTAATTATTACTTTTTAGGCTTCATAATAGCCTTTTAAAGAAGCCGTTAATGCTCTTAAAAATATTACGTCAAATAATGGGAAGGGGTGATGAAGATGAATTTTCAAGTATCAATAAATACTAAAAAAATCATGTTCTTGGTATTGCTCTCACTTTCTCTAAGTGCTTGTTTAGATAACCCCAATACATCGCTGGATGACGACTACATTTTACCCGGCAGCGATTGGAGCGAGCTATTACCCAATGAGTCTGGTCATATAATTGATACCGGTGTGACTTCCGGTTGGAGCAAACAAAAAGTAGTGCGTCCTGACAGTAATGGTTTGATGAGTCCTTTTTTTGATGTAGCCCAAAGCCATAACGGTAATATCCATTTTGTTTATTACAACTATGACGGCCAAAAGGACGATAAAGGGCAGTTTGAATTTAATATTAAACATTTAGAGTGGAATCCTCTTACCCAAGAGCCTCACATGGGCCGCGCCAGCACCACCATTGAAACCGTTAATCACTCCGACCAAATTTCTTTAGCACAAGATGCACAAGATCAATTGTATTTGGCCTATCGTGGTGGAGAGGTGAAAGCCTGTAACGGCGGCAAAGTATTAGCCGATGCCATGTTTAGTGTATTTGATGGCACGGCTTGGCAACCTTACTTAGGTGCGCAAGGTTATGTAGCACGATCCGGCGGGCCTTTTACCGATGGCCACGCGGGCAGTAAGGCAAAGCTAGCGGTGGATTCACAATCCAATGTGCATTTAATTTATCAGTACATGTACGAAGGTTGCGATGCCACTAACTTTGCTTTTCCAGATCTTTTCTATGTGCACAAACAGCCTTCACAATTTTTACAAGATAACCGCGACGCATCCACCATTGAAGAACAAATTTCGGGCAACGATTATGTCACCGGTGGCAATTTTCAAAACGACACCGGCAACATCACAGACATAGTAATCGACAAACATGATAACCCTATCATTTTTTACTATGAACAAAGCGCCACCCTAAGCAAGGGTTTATATGTGTCCTTTAAGGAAAATGGCCAATGGGTAAAACAAACTATTAATTCAGAATGTATTGTCAGCGATGTATCGGCGGCCATCAATAATGATGGCGATTTATATGTGGCGTATGTCGCACAAAGTTGTGATAACGACACCGATACACGATTCTCGTTAAGGTTTGCTAAAAAGATAGTGTCTTCCACTTTGCAGCCCACCTGGCAAGACACTTATTTAGAAGAAGGGGTGTTAGTGAATGGTTTGGGGCGCCATTTAGATATGACATTAGACAGCAGTGAAAAACCTGCGATTGCCTATTATGAATTAGCCACCTATACCGATGTGGAATTAAATACGTTAAAACTCATACGGTTTAACGACACTTGGCAGATTTCAAAAACCCTTCTTTCACAAGGTTTTCAGCTTGGGCAGCACAATAAAGTGTGGCTTGGATTAGACGGCAAACTGAATGTGGCCACATTCTCTCAAGACGATGGCGCCATTTACTTACTGACTGAACATGAATAAAAAATTAAAAACAATTGGAGTAAAAAATATGCAAAAGGCTCGTTTAGGGTTATGGGCAGTGGCTCAATTGTGTTTATTAAGCGTGCCCGTTATCGCCGCCGACGCCAATGATTATTTTGATGAATGCCCCGAAACCATTTGTGGATCCCCAGTTTCCGGAGGTGGTGGTGCACCCAAAGGTGCAGCCGTTATACTAATAAAATACGATCTAGGCCCAACCATCTCCGTGGATGAAGACCGTGATGCCGATGGTTTAGTCGATACCCATGATAATTGCCCATTCACTCCAAACGGCACGCTGGGAAAGTTACTTGATGGCACCATAGTGGAACCCTTCGCCAATCAAGATGGTGATGATTTAGGGGATGCTTGTGATAACTGCATAGGTATGGCCAACAACGATCAATTGGACTTAGACGGTGATAATTTAGGCGACGCTTGTGACAACGATATGGACGGCGATGACTTAAACAATGACGTGGATAATTGTCCATCCATAAATAACCCTGCTCAGAATGACTTAGATGGCGATGGCATGGGTGATGTCTGTGATGACGATGACGATAACGACCAAGTCCCCGACACGATAGATAATTGCCCATCCATCGCCAATACCCTGCAAACCAATAGTGACGGCTACATGGTGGGAGATTATTCAGGTGATGCCTGTGATCACGATTGGGATAACGACGGTTTAATTGATGATGGCACTCACACCAATCTTAACGAAATGGATTTATGCCCCAAAGCCCACTCCACCAGCAACAGTGATTTAGATATGGATGGTGTGGGGGATGCTTGTGATAACTGTCCTGCCATTCAAAATACAAATCAACTTGATAGCGATCAAGACGGTGTTGGTGATGTTTGTGAAGGCTAAACGGCACATCCTTTTAGGCGGGTTGCTGTTACTGAGTGCTTTAGTAGGCTGCAAAGAAAGCCCGGCACTTGAGCATATTCAACAACGCAGTTCGGTCACCATAAGTGGGCAGTTTTTAACCCAAAGTCCGGACGAGATTCAGTTTCCCGTTAAAGTGCTATTTGCAATTGATTGCTCGTTGTCTATGGGGCAGGAGATAGACGGGGCCAGTAAAGGCGCAGACCCGGCGTTTCAGCGTATTGATGCAGTACGTAATTTTATTAGCGAGTACAACGTAAATGACAATGTGTCATTTGAAATCATGTTATGGAGTACCAGTGTATTTGAACGCACCCGCAATCCAAGCGGCGATTTTGGTTTTACCAAAAATGAAGTAGAGCTTAATAGGGTATTAGATGCGGTGCGTAACGATACGCAAACAGATTACTTAGGAACAATGTCCGAAGTGTATAAGGATATACAGCGAGACATCCAGCAAGAGGGCGACAGCGTTAACTTAGAACGCACCAAATACATGGTGGTGTTTTTAAGCGATGGCATCCCTAATGACCAAGGAAAAGTGCAAGCCGATAATGACATTTTTAACTCGGTTAAAGACGTGCTTGAAATGACCGAGGTTGCCGGTGTTGGCGGCTTTAATATGCATACTTTTTTATTATTAGGAGGTTTCCCTGCGGGTAACGTAGGGGATGAGTTCAGGGCGCAAGCAAAACATACGTTACAAAGCATGGCCAATATTGGTGAGGGTCGTTTCACTGAATTTGAAAATGCACAAGCGGTTAACTTTTTAAACCTAGTGGATATTCGTTTATCGGTGGAATACATTTTAAAGTATGTTATTGCTTATAATATCAATACCATTCCAGGTACCGAATTAATTATTCAAGACACCGATGGCGATGGTTTGTCGGATGAAAAAGAACTTGAATATGGCTCCAACCCTACATTAAAAGATTCCGATAACGATGGTGCAAGTGACTATGTTGAATGGTCGCTCACTACCCCTGATCATATATTTAATCCTAATACGCAGTTAATAGACCCTGATGGGGATGGCCCGCTTACCGCTGATGCCCCTGATAATAATTGCATCGCTCCTAGTGATGGAATTTGGCCAGACACCGATATGGATTTACTAAATGACTGCGAAGAAGAGTTACTAGGCACCGATCGGCGTGTAGTGGATACCGATGGCGACGGCATACCCGATGGCTTAGAGTTTTTAGCGGGCACTAATTTATTTTTTGCCGAAGATATAGTGGATTCAGATTTAGATGGATTTGCAAATCCTATTGAGATTCGTAATCACACTAACGTCAAATCAAACGATCCCAAACTACAACAGCGGTATGCTTACCAATATGAGTTGATAGATCAAGGTAAAGTGCGTGTTGAGCAAGGCACCAGTGAAGGTACCGTTCAATCAGTGCGGCGCTTGTTTACCTTGGATGTGAGCAATATCGATATTATGGATACCGCTTGGGATCCTGTTAACGGCATGGAATATGATTACGACCCCAGAAGCGGCAAGTTCTATGACTACAGTGGCATGGGAAATGTAGCCTATGGACCAGGAGATAATAAAATTATCGTATTTGTAGCACAAGTGCCCAGTGACAAACCGAATGATCCACCTATTTTTTCCCGTGTAGATTTTATTGTGAACATTAATGATAGCGGGTCGGCAAAACACCTTGAGTTCCATTCAGATGAGTTAGTGGGCCAGGCCGGTTTGCAATCAAAATCCCTAGAAAAATTAAACTAAAGAGGTAAGCATGAGCAAAACTACAAACAATAATCTTGCATGGATTTTCATGGCAGCCCTTGCGGGTTGTGGTGGCGAGTCGGGCAGTGTGGGTGATAACACTGACACCGTAATGCTAGAGAGCGGTGAGAATGCAATTGGACGAATTTCAACAGTGGGAGAGGTTGATTGGTATAAATACACGCCTTTAACGTCTAAGGAAGTAGTGTCAATTAATGTGCGCAGCAATGTATTACGCGCAGACATTGAATTATTGGCGACGGCTTATACGGTAAATGAACAAGGTGAAAAAGTACGTTTATATGCCGATCATGCCAGTGAAAATAGCGTCACTCGTGCCAATTTAAATCTAAATTTTTTGGTGCAAGACAGCAATGACATTTATCTTTCAGTACGTGATTTGCGCGACGACGCCGCCGACAATTTTGAATACATCGTATCTATAGATGTAAGCCAAACAGAAGATGAAAGCTCAAGTTTTACGGATGCTTTAAGTCTAAACAATCAATGCCAAAGTGATGAGATTGGTGCAGTGGGGGATACTGATTCCTTTGTTTTAAATATCGCAGAATCGTCTGTAGTGCAATTCACAACGGATTTTCAAAAAAAATCAGGCTCGCCAGTGGACTTAAGAGTGAAACTCTATAAAGAAGATGGCAGTTTAATTGAATTAGTAAACAAACCCACCGGTGGGGGCACATTATACCCCATGGTGCAATTTTTAACGCCAGGCAATTATTTTGTATTGGTTGAGGACGCCGGCCGAAATAATTTTGATAGCTACAGTCCTTTTACAGTTTGCGCAAAATTAGTGAGTAGTAATGAAGCGGGTAGCAATGATGTTAAGGAACAGGCCCAAAGCGTAAACCTTTCAAATGGTGAGAGTGTTATTAGCGGCTCCCTTGATTACAACCAAGACACAGATTGGTATCAGTTAAACTTGCCTACTAATGTGCAAGGCGATTTTCAAGTACTAAATGTAACTTTTGATAGCTCTGACGCTCTAGCCTATTACCAATACGAAATCTCGGTGGTAGACGGTGCGGGTAAAACCATCATGACCCACATTCAGAACTCGGCCTCTCAAGCGTATAATAGCCAATTAAAAGTAGAGGGTGCTGGCCCATACTACTTAAAAGTAACTCCCGTAGGCCAACAAGTTTATGCACAAGCCAATGACTCACTTGAAAATGGCTCAAACCCAGAATACGTGAGCAGCGCCGCGTATAAAGCCACGGTGAGTACAATTGAAGTAGACGATGTTCAAGAAATAGCACAGGGCAATGGCAGTCAATTAACGGCAACTGAGTTGGTGTCGGGGAGCGATTGGACACTGGGTAAAATTGCGTACCGAGCCGACAACGATTGGTATAAAATTGCCGTGCCTAATTCAGATTATCAAATACTGGAAGTGTTTTTAGAAAGTGAAAATGACAGCAGCGGCGGCACAGTAGAATACTCTATGGCGGTCATTGGCAGTGAAGTGGAGCGTACCCTAGAAGATTTAGTGGGCAGCGATGGCCCTACCAATCTTAAAACCAGTATTTTAGTGGAACCCAATACCGATATTGGTAGCAGTGTCTATTTTATACGAGTACGGGACTTTCAAGATGATGATTCAGATGCTCAAAGTGGTTATCGCATAAAAGCACGCACATTAAATGTACCCAATACGTTTGTCACTCAGCAAGGCAAACCCAGTGGTGCATTATACTGGGATGAAAAAACAGAACAGGCCAATTTTTCAGGTGAGACTAAGATATCATTAGAAGCTGAAGCCACACTGTTTGATCGTCAATTTAGTAGTGATATTGAAACACTGGTATTTGATGGCGCAAATGCCAACCCCTTATTTGTAAAAACGGATGAGGTTGAAGGCACAACCTTTACTTCGCCTTGGATTGGCGGTTATGTAGATTACCAAGGTGACCAAGATTGGTTAAAGCTAAACCTAAGCGCGTTAAGTCCAAAAGCACAAACCGATGAAGCGGGTGGGGTGTTACTGGATGATAATGGTGATGTATTGTATGAAGCTCAGGACGAAAAATGGTATTACGATTTAAAAGTTGAAATGAAATCGGCGGGCTCAACGGTGGAATACATTTGGAAAATGCATTACGACCGCACCGACAATCAAATAGTAAACGATTCCACCTCTAAAACAGGTGATGGTGTGTTTGCATCTAATGGCGACACCAATACCCAAGTGAATGCCTTAGATTTAGTGTCGGGTGGTGACGGTAGTTTTTGGCGTAATAATAACCTTAAGGGCGCCTATTATTTAAAGGTGTCGGACTACAATGTCACCGATAGCCAAAAGAAATACGCACAATACCAAGACTATGATTGGGGTTACGATCAGCCATATTATGTGCGCTTAACCTTGGT
>JAPYOO010000098.1:10280-12861 GCA_029938135.1 Bermanella sp.
CCACACAGCGATTTTAATACCTCAATGCTCTCATCACTGACAAGCTCACACCAATGCTGCTCAACCTCGCGGGTCGCCTTTAAGGCAAGCTTCATCATGCTAATGCCCTTGTCATTTAAACGGATAAGACTGGCCCGTTTGTCATTAGGATCGGGCAGGGCAACTAAGTAACCTTTCATTTTTAAATCATCTAAGGTTTTACCAACCGCTTGTTTGCTAATGCCACTGCGCTGTGCAATTGCTGTAGCCCTAACGCCTTTATCGTCTACAAACGGCAATACTGAAAAATGACCTAAATGAATATCCTCTATGCCCCATTTCTGCATCAGCACCAGTGCCTGTCCAGTGAAGTGCCGCTCAAGCTTTAACAATTGGCGGCCCAGATGCTGGTTACGCTGCTGCTCTAAAGATTCTGTCATGGGTACCCCTAATACGAATACATAGACAACCTAGTTGACTACAAGTAATAAACCTAGTTTACTATATCTTAGGGCGTCAAGTCACGGCCCTTAATACAAATAACGGGCAGGTTTGAGCGTGAAAAAATTAATAATTGCAGGGGTAGTCTTCATGAGCATGTTTAACGCAGTACAGGCCGATCAACAAGCCATTACACAAATAATTCAGGACTATGCAGAGGGCACAGCTACGGGTGATGTTGTTACGATCGATCAGGCATTCCATGACGATTTTCGCGTAATTGCGCTCACCCAAGATGGCCCACGGATAATCGATAAGCTGATGTATTTAAACTTGTTAAAAGACGGAAAAATTGGAGGAATACCTAGGCGGCTCAAGGTAAAACATATAGAGATTCAAGACAAAACGGCTCACGCGACTATCACCTTAAGCAGTGACAAGGTTGTATTTAATGACCAGCTTCAATTTATTCAAGAGTCACAGGGCTGGAAGATCATAAATAACTTAACCGAGGTGGTCGTCATTAAGAACTAAGATTGCAACTCGTTTATAAAGCTTACGTGATTGTTCCACGTACGGCCTTGTAGCGAGTGCTCAATCAGATTTTAACAATTATTGTTAGATCTTTTGAGAATTAAAAGATCTAACAGGCGAGTCTAATTACCAAAAATGGGATATAGGAACTGGAGTAAAGGGGCATAAAAAATAGGGCTGTTATTTCTTCATTAGATTAACGTCTATAATTACTCAGATAATATTGAAATAGGCCCGTTTGTGAAGTTTATAGCTATCATTTGTCTTTTTCTTTTCTCTGGTATTAGTGGTGCTTGCCAAGAGCCCATTAAAATACTTTATAGCCCCGTGTTTTCGGTTAGCTTCTATAAAGAATATATATTCAAATTTACTGAAAACTTAGAACGGCTAACCAAGTGCACGGTTACTAATGTATTGGCGCCTACTTATGAAGCTTATGTCAAAGCGTTAGCGAAGGGGCAAGCCCATATGAGCTTTGTACCCTCTTATTATGAATATGCATTGACAGAATTTGGCTATGAGCGAATTTTAAGAGGGGCAGATGGTGCAAAAATCGTCCTTGTTGCCAAAAAGAAGAGCCTGCTTAGTAATGACATAGCACAACTAAAAGGAATGGAAATTTTGGCACCAGGAATATATACCGAAGCATACCTTTTACTTATTGACTGGCTAAATGAATATAAAATTTTTAGCGATGTTAATATTACTATGGAGCGTTCGCACGACATCCTTGCCATGAAATTAGTTCGTGATCAAACCTCGGCAGGGGTATTGTCTACTAGTATTTTTAAGCGGTTGCCTAATAGTATCCAAGATAGTTTTTATATAATGAAAGAATCCTCTGATCTTTACGCGTTATTAATGGTTAAAAATAACTTATCTAAGACCTCGCGTGAGGCCATTAATAAATCTTCGCCATTAATAGTTCTTGGCAAGTGGTATGAATCACTTGATGTTTCTAAACCGACTAAGAATGCCATGCGGCTTCACGAGCAATTTAAGGAATTGATTGGCAAGTAATACTGACTTGCCAATCAATTCTAAATTAAGCGAATAAGTTCAAGTATTCAGAATTTAACGGATAGCGCAAATCCAACTCTGACCCCGTGATGCCGGCCAACCTGCGTAAGGCATCGTGTACCGAGGACGAGGTGATATGAATGCCGTTATCATCTGGTTGCAACGTTTGCGGATTCACCTTAATGGGTTTCAAGTTATCATCCGTCGCTCCCACTACCGTATTGCCGGTAATACCTGCTCCCATAAAAATCATGTTAGAGATGGACCAATGGCCTTTGCCAGCATCTACTTTTTCGCTATTGTCATCATAATAAGGTTTACGGCCAATATCTGAACACATCACGATAGTCGTGTTTTGTGCCACCCCTTGGTACTCCAGTTGCTCCCAAAGGTGATCTACTAACGTTAACAATTTATCCATTTGGGTAAACTGTCGTTGGTCGTTATCGCTGTGGGTGTCAAAGCCGCCAATTCTTAAAGAGGAGGTGGTGGCCGCACCGGATGCAAATGCAGCAGCGCTTATTTCGGCGGCGGCTTTTTCTGTATTGGCATTTAATTCACCTGGGATTCGATTTAATAAATCATTCAGTGCGCCGTTACTGTTACG
>JAPYOO010000428.1 GCA_029938135.1 Bermanella sp.
GAGATTGATACGAAAATTGACGGCTTAGTGAATCACAATAATATCCAAGATGCTCGTATAAATAAGCTATCAGCCACTAGCGATGGCCACGCTATCAAGCTAGCCACGGTCAGCAAATCGTCTGGCGCAAATGAGTGGTTTGTTCGATTACTGATTGCAGCCCTAGTTTCAGGCGCGGCGTTTATGTTAAGAGGCTGATATGAATTTGCTCGAATTAAAACAGTTCGCTACGCCCCGCCAAGCCGAGATCATTGACGCCATTGTCAAACATGGCACTCAGGCCAAAGCCGCTAAAGCACTAGGGATTGATCGCAGGGGACTAGAGCGCACTCTCAAACGCGCAAGAGCCGCAGCGTCACGGCAAGGCTGGTCGCCAGATCACGATATGATTCACATCGCGCCAGACACGCATTTAGTCAAAGGCGTTTCCACCTTCTATGATGAAAATGGCAGGCCGATACGCCAGTGGGTTAAGACTGACCTCAAGAAAGATAGCTTAGTGGCTGATTTGCAGGGTGTGGCAGACGGTTTGAGCCAAGAGTTACCCAAATATAAACCGTTACCATTCAAGCCCTCTAAGGGCGTTAAAGAGCGCCTAGCCACTGTGATCATCGGTGACGCGCATATCGGTATGCTGGTAAAGCGCAATTACGGGGGAGGGGATTGGGATTTAGAAATCGCTGAAAAGGTGACATTACAAGCCATCAAAACCCTCATAACCAATTGCGGTGAAGGTACTGAATTTCTGCTTTTAAATGTCGGGGATTTTTTGCACTGCAATACACCCAACGTTACGGCTGCCCAAACACAGCTAGATAGCTCAGGCCATTGGATTGATTCGATTGAGTCGGCTGTAAGAATTTATAGGCAAGCCGTAGAGTGGGCCTTAGAGCTAAATCAAAAAGTGACACTCTTAAATGCTCGCGGCAACCACGATGAAGACCTAAGCATGGTCGTAAATTCGATGTTATCCGTATTCTTTGAAGAAACGCCGAGGGTGACCGTCCTTTCAAATGTCTCAAAATTTATGCACTACCAGTACCACCGTGTACTACTAACAAGCCATCACGGCGACAAAGGCATTAAGCCCCAAAGAATATACGAATACTTCACAAGAACGCAGGCTAAATTATGGGGCGACACTGAGCACCGATATTGTCACCTCGGCCACATTCATCACAAACAAGCGTCCGAGCAAGGGGGCGCTATGCTGTTTGAGAGTTGGAATACGCTAGCCGCACAGGATGAATACCACAGTCAAGCGGGTTACGGCAGTGGGCGCTCAATGTCAGCCGTGATCTACAGCCCAGTTTGGGGAGAAACTCAACGATTTAGAGTGGGTATAACTCAGTTATACGACGAGTGCATATCGTGACGATGATTGTGGAAATGCTACGCAAGCATGAGGGTGTTGAAACTCACGCCTACAAATGCACTGCGAACAAGACCACTATTGGCGTGGGTCGTAATGTAGACCCTGATGGCGGCATAGGCTTAACTGATTCTGAGATTGATTTCATTTTAGCCAACGATGTGCGGCGCGTGAATACCGAGCTGGTTGATACGTTCAAATGGTACAAAAGTTTAGATGCACCACGAAAGGATGCCCTCATGGATATGTGTTTCAACATGGGCCTACCTAGACTAAAGCAATTCAAGAAATCACTAGCGGCAATGAAAGCGAATAACTACGAACTAGCGGCTACTGAGTTTTTGGATAGTCGATGGGCCAAGCAAGTAGGGCAGAGGGCTATCACAGTGACGGATATGATTCGGACGGGAGAATATTGATATGGGTATTTTAACGAGTTTATTTAGCGGCGGGGTGGTCAAATCAGTTGAGCGTATCGCGTCTGAGTTTATTGAAACCGATATGGAGAGCGCCGAAGCTAAAGCGTTGATGATTAAGACCCTCGACCCAAACGGCTTAATGAGGCGCGATCTATCCCGCTTTGCTTGTTGGGCCTACGGGTTCTATCTGATCGCTATGGTGACACTAGGTTTTATGCAAGCATTCGCAGTAGGCGATACCATTGGCGCAGCAAAGGCCGCAGAGATGATGGCGGGGCTATTTCTGCCCATCACAACTTCTTGGGCTGCGATTGTTTCTGCCAGTTTTGGTGTGAATGCTGCAAATTCAATCAAGAGTAGGCCGTAACAAATTCCTCACTCCCAACCCGGCAACGGGTCTTGGCCTCTTAGCGGAGGTCTTTTTTATGGGTGGTTAATT
>JAPYOO010000429.1 GCA_029938135.1 Bermanella sp.
ATAACTACACAGGCACGCTCACCACCCATGAAAAGAGTTATAAGGTGGTTTCCCTTAAAGAAGTAGAAGGGGCCCTAAGTAGTGGTGCCAGCGGTTACCGAGTAGATGGAGACAAACCTGTGGGTGCCGTTGAGGTAATAAAACCGGGTCGTATCTGGTTAGGGCAAAACTTAGCAGCATCCGAAAAATCGGCGCTTGCCTGTACCTTTGTGGGGCTTATGTTGTACCTTCCTCCAGAGTAGCTGCAATGTTCACTGGTTTGACATAATAGTTTGATAAAAAAGTGTAATGCTTGAATAATGAAGAGGCTTTTTGCCTCTTTTTTTTAGCCAAAACAAGAATAAATATTTTGAACATAGGTCGTTTTCCAGTGTTAAGGTGCTTCACCTTACCTTTCACCGTCAGCTCATTTGTGTACAGCCTAGTGATGACTCTCTTTACCTATTTGGTCTGTTTAAGTAGCCATGCCCAGCCAATAGATTCAAACCTGCCCGACTTACCAGCGGCTGCACACAACATAAAACAAACTTCCTATTTTTATCACGGCCAAGAGTATGGCAGTGAGTCTCAGTTTGGCCCTTTAAATGTGTTTATCAATGTGGGTTACGTGGTGCCTGGGCGTTTAAGAACCACCGCAAACCTGGCCGATATTCGTTATAAAAAAGGCTGGGGAAATGTACTGGATTCATTATCGCATCAAGAAGATGTATTTGACGAAAGTGGCGGTTTTGACGAGTCGTTAAAAAAAGAATTTATTCCGTTTGCCGACCCGTCTGGTGCATGGCTACCTAACTACGGATTACACTTTTTAGGGGAGGGCATGTTGTCACGCAAGCTAGAGGAATATTTTCGATATAATGGCGTGCAAGGGGAGTATGCCCCCAAATTACTGGCGGTCTCAACGGTGGTTGCCGCACAGTTAATGAACGAAGTAGTTGAATACGAACTGCCTTGGGAGCAACGCCTAGATTCGGTGGCCGACTTTTATTTTAATATGGCGGGCATTATCGCTTTCTCTTACGATGGTTTTGCAGAATATTTTAGTAACGAAACCGTAGAGTATTATTATTGGGCTGGCCAGCCAGTCATTGATCCAGAAGGCGGTGCATTATTTAACCAAGGTGAAAATTATTTTTTACGCTTTGGTGAAGGTTGGAAATACGCCGTCATGATGGGCATGCCCGCCAACGGATTGGGGGTGTCATATCCTTTAGATAACATGGAATATGAATACATCAGCATTATGTTAGGCAGTGATGTATTGATACCCAAGCGCAGTTTTGACGCAAGTGAAGGCGCGCAAAGAGTAGGGGAGTTTGTTGCAGCTGACATCGCCAAAGAATATACCGCCGCCATCAACCTGTACTGGGATCGTAAAGGATCTTTATTGGCCAGTTCATCATTGAGTTTTTCACCGTCATGGCAATTAAGCCTCAATGTTTACCCAGAAAAACGCTGGGGGTTAAAATTTGCAACGGGTGCTTATGGTGTAGTCTCAGAAATGGGGGCCAATACGGTTGGCATCACCTTTGACTTTATGCCACTGGTGCCAGGGTTTCGGCACTGAATTACTAGTAGTGAATAGAGTTGCTTTTTACCTTACTCCAGCAATAAATTACCGTCATAGCTAAAACACCTTTCCTGCTGAGTGACGGGGTCAATAAAGCGCAGATTTTTTGCCAATAACTGCAGCGGTGCACAATAATCATCCGCCGATATGGCTTGTAATTGCGGGTAATATTTATCATTGAGTATGGGCCATCCCAATGATTGCATGTGAACCCGTAGCTGATGGGTTTTACCTGTGATGGGCGATAATTCAAATAACGCCTTGTGCTCAGCTTGTTTTAAACACCGAATCACCGAGTGGCTATTGGCTTCGCCCGCAGTTACACACATGTGAAAGCGAGGTTCGGAGCGTACAATGCGGTTTTTAACCACCCACTCTTTTCCTACAAGGTTTTCACCTTCACGAATACGGGCAATGGCTTGGTAGGTTTTGTGTATTTGATGTGTTTCAAATAACTGATGGTAACGATGGCGAGTCTGGGGGTTTACAGAAAATAAAACCAAACCCGCGGTTACTCTGTCTAAACGGTGCACCGCTTGTAAGGTCGTTATGCCCGTGCTGCGACGTAAGCGATTTTGCAAACATTCGTTTACAAATTTACCGCCGGGCATAACGGCTAAAAAGTGAGGTTTATAGGCCACTAAAAT
>JAPYOO010000430.1 GCA_029938135.1 Bermanella sp.
AATGGATAGACTCGGACAGTGATGGCCATGGGGATAATTCGGACGTCTTTCCTCACGATGCTTCAGAATGGATGGACTCGGACAATGATAGTTACGGTGACAATATTGATTTTTCGCCAAGAGATTCCGGTGAATGGGTAGATTCAGATTTGGATGGCCATGGGGATAATCGTGATGCTTTTCCTAACGATGACTCAGAATGGATAGACTCGGACAATGATGGTCAAGGTGATAACTCAGACTATTATCCAAATGATGCGAAGAGGTGGGTAAAGCAGGGCAATAGCAGTAGTGGCGCAGGGTCAATAAACTATTTTTGGTTGTTATTGTTGGTGGTATTTTCTTTCAGAAGAAAGACAAGTGGCTATAAAGTTAAGTTGAATAAGTAGTGTATGTTAGTAAGTGATTAAACAGTGTAGTGACCAAAGAGGATATCAGACCGTAAAACGGCAGACGTGTCTAGAAATAGCTGAATAATCAAAGCGTCAGCAGTACTTGCTACTTCACTCTGGTCAATACAGGTGCAGTGATAGAGGCTGAATATTGCTGATTACCTAGCGGTCTCTAAAAGAGTGGCAGCCTAACAAATTTCGTCTCTAACCCAGCTAAATCTTGGCATCACTTCTACATCAATCTGTACTAAATGCAGTACAGGTTGAGTATCTGTTATGGGATAACATTGAAGAACTGAAAGTGCATTTTAAAATTAGGTCAGGTGATTAGCGATACCGAGCATTGTAACTATCACGCGTCGAGACGCTGATTATGAAATTGTCATATAAATTTCGTTTGATTTAATTTTTTTAACCCCGTCCCTTAATGTGAAAACCCAAGATGAATCAACTTACTTAATACCGGGTCAGATTCGTTATCGCCAATATCAGCAAAATCAGTATTTAAGTATTGATCGCGTATATTAAAAAAATCACTAACCTTATTGTTATCATAATCAACCGATTGTAATACCCATTCTTTACTCAATTTAGCGGAACTTACACGGTAACGGCTCACCAATTTTTTATTAGGTAGCCAGCTCAGCTGGTGAATAACGCCGTTTTCTTCTAATTGATAATACTCTACTAAATCACAAAGCTCACCCTGGCTGCCTTCCAAGTTCATCTTATTGATTAACTGATGGGTAACCAATTGAAACTTCTTCTGCCAATGATTATCCGTGCTTTTTTGTGGACTTTGGGTTTCAAACTCAATGGCGTGTAAGTATTGATCAAAAAACTGAGTACGTGTTAAACGACCATTTTGGGCTCGTGTCCATTGTTGAGTTACGTTTTTAAGTGGGTACTGGTGAGCCACTTTTTTTAAGGTGCGCCACAATGTAAATAACTGCTGATTTTTTTCACCTACATGGGTGTGAGTCTCGATAGTGTATTGTGCCTTCACGTTTTGTTCTGTGGAGTGACAAATATTGGGGAAAGAAGCATTGGCTTGCATAGATAAAAACATAAGCATAACAATCAATAGAGTAAGGGGTCTCATATATTCTCCGGCATAATTTATTAATGGTTAGTGATACTCAATTAAGAATATAAACCCTAACCCCACAAGCGATACATATAAGGTGGGGAAGGATTTAAATCTATGGTTGAGCTGCGATCACAGTGTCAGCTTTTTGTGTAAGGGCGCCGGCATAATCCATAATATGGAATATGATGTTTTGCTCGTTAGTGCCGGTGACTAAGTGCGAGCCTGGTCCGGTGGCGTAAATAGCGACGTCTTCACCTGCATGGGTTTCTGAACTTGTAGGTACATGACTCTCTTGATGAAAGCCAGCTTGGGCAGTATCAATGTCGGTTAAATCAACGCGTGCGCTGACGATAGCTGCGCCATAAGTGTCGTCGCTGTTTGTGGTGTTGCCAAAGTCTTTAAAGCCGCGGCCATTGGTGTAGCCCACGGTAGTGAAAGGCTGGTTATCCAATGCAAGTTTGGGTGTGGTTTCACCTACGCTGATTACCTTTCCTAGTATGTCGTTGCCGCGTTTAGGGTAGCCGGCAATGGTAAATACATGGCTGTGATCGGCGGTTACTATTATTAAGGTATCCTCAGGGTTGGTGGCATCCATGGCAGCTTGTACGGCCTTAGACAGCTCAATGGTATCCGCCAGTGCATTATGTGCGTTGCCTGCGTGGTGGGCGTGATCAATACGTCCAGATTCTACCGTTAAGAAAAATCCTTTTTCATTGTTGTCTAAAATAT
>JAPYOO010000099.1 GCA_029938135.1 Bermanella sp.
GACCACATGGGTAACGACTCATCAGTGGTACGTGCTGCCCGTGTATCTTTCGCTGAAGATTCTGCGGTGATTGATGGCGATAAAGACCGCAAACTGATTCGATACTTGTCAGCACATAATCACTGGACACCCTTTGCTCACACGTCCATTACCTTACGCATGACAGCGCCTGTACCTATCCGCACTCAGTGCTTCAAACATAAGGTTGGATTCTCTGAGAACGAAGAGAGCCGTAGGTATATCAGCCATGCGCCTGAGTTCTTTGTACCTAAGCAATTCCGTATGGCCCCTGAAGGGAGTATGAAGCAGGGCAGTGGCGGTGATATGCCTTCTATTGGTAACCGCTACTGGCATAGCAGTTTCCGCACTGTCTATGCAATGTGTCTAGCCTCATACGAGACAGCGTTAGCTGGAGGTATGTGTCCTGAACAAGCACGGTTGCTTCTGCCGCAAGGTATGGAAGTGTCATGGTACTGGACAGGTTCTCTCGCTGCATACTCTCGCTTCTGTAAGCAGCGGTTAGACCCACACGCTCAGAAAGAAATCCAGGAACTTGCTCAGTCTGTTGCTAATGTAATAGAGCCACTGTTCCCAGTAAGTTGGGAGGCTTTGTCCAATGGCTGAAACATTGATGTTGATACTTGTGTGTCTTGGTTTCTTGGTAGCGTCCATTGCTCTCGCCTTTAGCTTTGCTATGAATGCCTACTTAGATTGGATGGAAGCAACAGCAGCTATTGAGCATGGCATACGCATTGTTACTGAACGCAATTCTAAAGAAGGTGAACCTGATGACGACTCTATTGATTGATGGTGACATCGTAGCATTCCAAGCTGCGGCTGCTACAGAAGTCCCAACCAAATGGGATGATGACTTATGGACACTCCATGCCTATGAGTCGGAAGGTCAAGCTTTGATTAAGAAGAAGCTGGCTGCAATGCTTAAGCAAACAGGTTGTGAACATTTCAAGTTCTACCTGACAGGTAAAGAGAACTTCCGTTATGACGTTCTTGAATCTTACAAAGGTAATCGTAAAGACACCCGTAAACCTATGACATTAAAACCACTCAAGCAGTGGATGATTGATGAATATCAGGCTGTCTTACGTGAACCCTTCGAAGCCGATGACCTGTTAGGTATTCGTGGTAGCGATGGTAACGACACCATCATTGCGTCTGAGGACAAAGACCTTAAGACCATACCATGCAAGTTCTTCAACCCTGCACACCCTGATGATGGAGTAGTCACTATTAGCGAAGCTGATGCTGACATCTTCTTCTTTACTCAGGTACTCACTGGCGATGCCGTGGACAACTATAAAGGGTGTCCCAAAGTTGGCCCAGTGAAAGCACAGCAAATCCTACACAAAGCATCACTCAATACCACTGACCTTCACCTACGTAATGTAGCAATCTGGGAAGCTATCGTAGCTACCTTTGAGAAGGCTGGCCTCACTGAAGATGATGCATTAACCCAAGCAAGATGTGCTCGTATCTTAAGATATGAAGACCTCGCTGATGATGGAAGTATTATCCTATGGAACCCACCCGTATCGAACCTACTCTAGGAACAGACCGTCAAGAGGGCGGTGACCACTACACTCACCCAATCCAACCTATCGAATACATCATGAAGAACGAACTCGACTTCTGTGCAGGCAACATCGTGAAGTATGCGACACGTGCTCCACACAAAGGTCAGTTTGAATCTGATGTTAAAAAGATAATCCACTATGCCGAACTCTGGCTTGAACTCCAACACCAGAAGTACGACTAGGAAATAATTATGATTATAAAATTTTACACTGAAGGGTGTTCCCCTTGTTACGCAATGGGAGTTCTCCTAGATAAGATGATGGTGGATTACGATGAAGTTGATATTGAAAAGGACATGGAATCGGCTATTGACCACCGTGTTCGTAGTGTTCCTACACTTCTTAATACTGTTGATGGTTCTCGGCTGGTTGGCTTCAAAGATAAAGAGACAGTGGAGGCGTGGCTGAATGACAATTACAGTTGATTACTCCCGTAACAAACTCCTTTCAGAGCAAGCCCACACACTACTGACTGACTACTACTGCCGTGAAGGTGAAGACCCGCAGGATGCCTATGCCCGTGCAGCTATGGCCTTCTGTAAATCAGACTATGACTTAGCCCAGCGCATCTATGATTACGCAAGCAAAGGCTGGTTCATGTTCAGTTCACCTATATTATCTAACGCACCAGCCCAAGGAGAGAAAGTCCGTGGACTACCTATATCATGCTTTCTTAGTTACGTACCTGACAGCCTTGATGGTCTTATCGGACACTCAACAGAGTTGCGGTGGTTATCTGTTAAAGGTGGTGGAGTGGGTGGTCATTGGTCTGACATTCGCAGTGTTAGTGATGTGGCTCCTTCTCCGATTCCTTTCCTGAAGACTGTCGATAGTGACATGACTGCGTATCGCCAAGGCAAGACCCGTAAAGGTTCTTACGCTGCGTACATGGACATCACTCATCCAGACATTATTGAGTTCATCAACATCCGTGTACCAACAGGTGGTGACCCTAACCGCAAGGCGTTCAATATACACAACGCTGTGAATATCACTGATGATTTCATGGATGCTGTGAATGCTGATGCTCAGTGGGACTTGATTGACCCTAACGATAAGACTGTACGTGACACCCTGCCAGCCCGTGAGCTTTGGGAACGTCTAATCGAAACACGCTTCCGAACTGGTGAGCCTTATCTCAACTTCATTGATGAGGCTAACAGGCATCTACCACCAGCGATGAAAGAAAAGGGGCTATCCATTCACGGCTCAAACCTGTGCAATGAGATACACCTCCCGACTTCAGAAGACCGTACAGCTGTGTGTTGTTTGAGCAGTGTGAACCTTGAGTATTATCAAGAATGGAAAGACACCACAATGGTGGCTGACCTAATCACAATGCTTGATAACGTCATCTCTTTCTTCTGCTTCTATGCACCTAAAGAACTCCGCAAGGCAGTCTTCAGTGCTACACAAGAACGCAGCTTAGGTCTAGGTGCAATGGGTTTCCACTCGGCGTTACAACGTGCAGGCATTCCATGGGAATCTATCATGGCTGCCTCATACAACACTGAGATGTTCACACACATCAAGGCCCAGGCTAAGTCTGCAACTATCCATCTCGCTGAAGAGCGGGGGGCGTGTCCAGACGTTGAAGGTGTACGCAACTCTCACTTAATGGCGATTGCGCCTAATGCTAACTCATCAATTATTGCTGGATGTTCAGCGTCTATTGAACCTTTGAAGTCCAACGCCTTTACACACCGTACCCGTGTAGGTGCTCACCCTGTTCGTAACCCTTACCTTGATAAAGTTATTAGGGAAGAAGCCGAACTATGGCAGCACAACCCAGATACGTGGATTGAAGAGCAGTGGAAGTCAGTCATATTGAATGAGGGCAGTGTCCAACATTTAGATTGGATGGATGAGTGGGACAAAGAAATCTACAAGACAGCTTTCGAGCTAGACCAGCGATGGGTAGTGGACCACGCAGCAACACGACAGCCTTACATTTGCCAAGGCCAAAGCGTGAATCTCTTCTTCCCAGCTGGGACAGAAAAGGCTTACGTCAATGAGGTACACCTTCGTGCCTTCAACAAAAAATTAAAAGGACTCTATTACTTGCGGACTTCCGCAGGAGCTAAGGCTGATACCGTCAGCTTCAAGCCAACTCGCGTAGCTCTCAAAGACTATGCAGATGATGATGAGTGCCTTTCCTGCCAAGGATAGACAATGAGTCTGTTAACCCCATCATTAGCGTATAAACCATTCAACTATTCCAGCTTTGTCAATCAAGCAATTGAACATGACAAGCTGCACTGGGGCGAATGGGAATGCGACTTAAATGAAGATGTAACGCAGTGGAAGTCTGGAAAGATTTCCCCTGAAGAGAAGAACTTCATCACCCAAATCCTCCGACTATTCACTCAATCTGATGTGATAGTTGGGGGTAGCTATGTGGACATCTTCTTACCTCGTATTAAAAACAACGAGGCTAGGATGATGATGCTGTCCTTCGCCCAGCGAGAGACTATCCACATGAGAGCTTATGCTCTTCTCAACGATACCCTTGGCTTCCCTGAAGCTGAGTACACAGCCTTCCTTGAATACGATGCGATGGCTGAGAAGGTTGAGTTCATGCAGGACTTCAATGCAGACACGAAACAAGGGCTGGCAAAAGCTATTGCTCAGACTGTGTGTAACGAAGGTGTGTCCTTATTCAGTGCATTCGTCATGCTCTTAAACTTCCAGCGTTATGGCAAGTTGAAAGGGATGTGCGAAATCGTTGAATGGTCAATCCGTGACGAGACAATCCATGTTGATGGTATGACTGAATTGTTCCGCACTTTCATTAATGAAAATCCAGAGGTTGTTACTGATGACTTTAAGTTATCTATCTACGAGATGTATCGCACTGCTATCCAGCTTGAAGATAAAGTTATTGATTTGGCATTTGAACTGGGAGGTGTGGAAGGTATCACGCCTAGTGAAGTCAAAAGCTATATCCGATATATCGCAGATAGACGGTTAGTCAACTTAGGCTTGAAGCCCAATTGGGATATAGCAGAGAACCCACTGCCTTGGCTAGATTGGGTATTGAACGGCGACAGCTTCAAGAACTTCTTTGAAGGCCGTGTGACAGACTACTCAGCAGACGGAATGTCTGGTGAAACTTGGGGATGGTAACAATGAGAAAAGAACGTAAGAAGAAACCACAACGTGAAGTAAAAGAGAAGTTCATGGAAGAGCGGACATCACGTCCAGCACTTCAACCTAAGACTAAGATGCAAGCACGTTACATTGAAGCTATTAACAACTTCACCCAGACCATCAGCTTAGGCTGCGCTGGTACAGGTAAGACGTACATCGCTTCAACCATGGCTGCACAGTTATACATGAAAGGGTCTATTGATAAGATAATCCTGACACGTCCTAACGTGCCTTCGTCAAGGTCACTGGGTTCATTTCCAGGAACTTTAGAAGAGAAGATGGCTCCGTGGGCTGCACCAGTAGTTGATGTGCTTAAGAAGTACATGGGTGGGGCGTATGAGAACGCTGTTAGACGGGGTGCAATCATTGTTGCTCCGTTTGAAACCATGCGTGGTTCATCGTTCAGTGATGCATTCGTGATTATGGATGAAGCACAGAACACCACACCAGATGAGATGAAGATGTTCACCACCCGTATAGGTGAGAATTGTCACATCGTAATCAATGGCGACATTAAACAGTCTGATGTCCGTCACACAAGTGGTCTTGCCACTATCATTGAGCTAGCGCAGCGTTATAACTTACCCGTACCTGTGATTGAATTTGGTATTGAGGACGTTGTACGTAGTCCAGAATGTAAAATGTGGATAGAAGCGTTTGACAAATCTGATACATAACCAAGTGTAGCCCTATAAGGAAGCCGAATGACTATTGACAAGTTCCCTATTGTCTCAACTCAGTTGATTGAAGCACTGCGGGAAACCTTTCCCATCACTGAGAGAACGCTGGACCAATCACCTAATGCAATCCAGAAAACTTTAGGTATGTATGAGCTGATTAATTTTCTCGAATACGTCAATGACGTACAAACTAACCCCGACTCGGAGTAAATAATATGTGTTTTGGTTCTAAACCTAAACCTAATCCAGCGCCACCACCACCAGCCGACCTAGCTCCGTCTATGCCGCGCATTGGTGCTAACGGTGACGTGGATAATAAACGCGCACAGACCAACAAGAAGAAGCGAGGCACATCTAGCTTGCGGATTGATTCCCAAGTAGGTGGCACTTCTGCTACTGGCATTAACATCCCAAAGAAGTAGATATATATGACAGCTATACGCCAACGCTATGAGCGTTTGGAAGCGGCTCGTCAACCTTTCCTTGATAGAGCAAGGGATGCTAGTAAGTTAACCATCCCTTCTCTTCTACCTCCTGATGGGCATTCAGCACATTCCAAGTTATACACACCGTTCCAAGGTATTGGAGCACGTGGTGTAAACAACTTATCTTCTAAAATGTTGCTGGCTTTACTACCTCCTAACTCACCGTTCTTCCGCTTAACTGTGGATGACTTTAAGTTACAGGAGTTAGCCCAAGAAGAAGGTGCAAGGGCCGAAGTTGAAGAAGCGTTATCCTCAATTGAACGTGCCGTGATGTCAGAGATTGAAGCCTCTTCAACTCGTATTGCTGCATTTGAAGCTATTAAACACCTGTTAGTTGCAGGCAACGTACTACTATACCAACCTGATAAAGGTGGTATGAGAGTATTCCATTTAGACCGCTACGTTCTTAACCGTGACCCAATGGGTAACCCACTAGAAATCATCACCAAAGAAGATGTTTCACCCAGTGCTTTGCCTATAGAAATACGGGAACTACTAGAGTCCTCTGATACAGAAGACACTAGCCAAGATGAACCTGTAGCTCTGTTCACTCACGTAGTCCGTAGAGATGGTAAGTGGAACGTGTCGCAAGAAGTGGCTGGTATTCCTGTACCAGATGCTGAAGGTACTTACCCTCTAGATAAATCCCCTTGGATTCCATTACGACTAAGCCGCATTGATGGTGAGTCCTATGGACGTGGTTACGTGGAAGAATACCAAGGTGACTTAAACTCCCTTGAGACTCTTACACAAGCTATCGTTGAAGCAGCTGCTGCTAGTGCCAAGGTGCTATTTTTAGTACGCCCAAATGGTACAACCCGTGCGCGTGTCTTAGCTGAAGCGCCTAATGGTGCTATCCGTGAAGGTGACGCTAACGATGTAAGCACACTGCAAGTCCAGAAATCTGGCGATATGCAGATTGCTTTCCAAACTGCACAGGAAATCAAAGAAAGATTATCTTACGCTTTCTTAATGAACTCCTCAGTACAGCGGAATGCAGAACGTGTTACAGCCGAAGAGATTCGCTACATGGCTTCCGAGTTGGAAGATGCCCTTGGTGGTATCTATTCCATTCTTAGCCAGGAATTCCAATTACCTTTAGTAAACCGCCTGTTACTCCAGATGCAAAAGCAGAAGAAAGTTCCGCAATTGCCAAAGGGTATGGTGTCTCCAACAATTGTCACAGGACTTGAGGCCTTAGGCCGAGGTCATGACTTAAACAAATTAGCTGCAATGCTCGACCACCTAGCTCCTCTAGGCCCTGAAGCAATTCAGAAGTACATGAATGTGGGTGACTACATTACTCGCGTAGGTACTTCATTGGGTATGGACATGGGTGGCTTGATTAAATCTGAAGAACAGATGCAACAAGAAGAACAGCAAGCAATGGCGATGCAAACTGGACAACAGTTAGCCCCTCAAGCCTTTGACGCTATGAAAGAACAGATGCAAGCACAACAAGGAACTGAACAAGCATAATGGTAGATTCTGTAAATATTATCCAAAGTGAAGGTGAAGATGACCAAGCGCATATTGATGCAATGGTAGCTAAAGCTGACGGTGATACCCCCCAGACCCCAGATAACCAAGACACACCTGATGAAGGTAGTGAACGGCCTGAGTGGTTACCAGAGAAGTTTAAGACTCCAGAAGATATGGCTAAGTCTTATACTGCTCTTGAGAAGAAAATGTCAGGCGGTAAAGAACCAGAAGCTTCTGCTACTGAAGACACTCCTGCTGAGATTCCAACCAATGATGAGGCTAAGGACGTTGCTGATAAAGCAGGCTTAGACTTTGATGCTCTGCAAACAGAGTATGGTTCTAATGGACAACTCTCTGATGAAACCTACGAGGCCATCAATAAGTCTGGCATTCCCCGTGATGTAGTTGATTCCTACATCGCTGGTCAAGAAGCATTAGCCACCCGTGTACGCACTGATATGTTCAAGAGCGTAGGCGGTGAAGAGAACTATGGCACTATGATGGAGTGGGCCTCTTCTAGTCTTGATAAGGCTGAAGTCAACGCTTACAACAATGTCATGGGAACCTCTGACCCAGATCAAATTCAACTGGCTGTTCGCGGCCTCCACGCTAAATACCAAGCAGAAAATGGAAGCAACCCTTCTTTAATCTCTGGTGAAACTACTGCAAATGCGGGTACTAAGTTTGAAAGCGTGGCACAGGTTACAGCAGCAATGCGTGACCCTAAATACAAGACTGACCCTGCATTCCGTAAGACAGTCGAAGCTAAGTTAGCGCGCTCTAGCGTTATCTAAGCAAATCGGGTAGGTCTTTCTATAGGTCTATCCAAACCTCCTCTTATAAAGCTCAAAGCTAAACCACTGACAAATACATTGCCCTTGCGGGGGAGAACACTGTGGAAGTCACGGAAAGGCCGAAGCCTCAAGAGAACAAAAACTTGAAACTTCAACACCTCTCTAAGGACTATTAAAATGAGTAATGCAACTGTATCACGTCTAGGCCAAGTCAATGGCGCTGGCGCAACTGACGCACTATTTCTAAAGCTATTCGCTGGCGAAGTAATCACACAATTCGAAGAAAAGAACGTAATGGCTCCATTGCATTCTGTTCGTACAATCTCTAACGGCAAGTCTGCCTCTTTCCCAGTAATGGGTACTGCCTCTGCTTCTTACCACTCTGTTGGTGAAGAAATCCTGGGCGGCTCCATGAAAGCAGCTGAGAAAGTTATCTCTGTTGATGATTTGTTGGTAGCACCAGCTTTCATTGCAAACATTGATGAAGCTAAGAACCACTATGATGTTCGTTCTACTTACACCAAAGAGCTTGGTAACGTACTAGCTAACACCTACGACAAGAACATCTTGCGCGTAACTGTAGCTGCTGCCCGTGCTTCTGAAACCATCACTGGTTCTGGCAAGTCAGGCACTGTAATCACCAAAGCTAACTTCACCTCTTCTGCAAACATCGTAGCTGCTTTGTTCGCCGCTGCTGAAGAGTTTGACGGTAAGGACATCCCTGAAGATGAACGCTATGCCGTTGTATCTCCTGCTATCTACTACAAGCTAGCTCAAGACACCACTGTCCTTAACAAGGATTGGGGCGGTTCTGGTGCATACGCAGACGGTAAGGTATTACGTATTGCTGGTATCACCATTGTTAAGTCTAACCACTTACCAACTGGTGTGCAGACTGCTGATGCTGGTGAGAACAACACTTACGCTGCTGACTTCTCTAAGACTAAGGCTGTGGTATTCCACAAGTCTGCTGTCGCTACAGTGAAGTTGATGGACTTAGGCCTTGAGTCTGAGTATGACATCCGTCGTCAAGGTACTCTATTCGTAGCTAAGTACGCTATGGGTCACGGTATCCTACGTCCTGAAGCTGCTATTGAATTAGCACTTACGTAGACATTAAGTACGTTTCTAACTTATAGAAACACTCTAGGGGAACTTCGGTTCCCCTTTTTTTCTTTTTTAAGGATTCACTACCATGTCTCTAACACCTACAACTGAGCTTGAAGCTGTTAATACAATGCTCAATACCATTGGTGAAGCGCCAGTGAACACCTTGGTAAACATGACCTCAGTAGACGCTATCACGGCGCTCTCTGTTTTGCGTAATGTTAACCGTGGAGTCCAAGCCGAAGGCTGGTTCTTCAATTCTGAAAAGGACTACCCTTTAGTCCCTGACCAGAATAACAACTTACCACTTCCCACGAACTTAATGTCTGTGGACTCCACATCATTGGAATCTAAATTTGACTTAGTTCAACGTGGCCAACGGGCGTATGACCGTAAGAACCATACATACATATTCACCCAAACAGTGAAATGTGACCTGATTATCCTACTGTCCTTTGAGGAAATCCCAGAGGCAGCGCGTAACTATATCGCACTCCGAGCATCCAGAATTCTACAAGACCGTCTACTAGGCTCTGACTCTCTACATGGTATGAACCGTGAAGATGAGTACCACGCCCTTACTACCCTAAGACTGATGGAATCTGAGAACGCTGACTATAACATCCTGACTGGCAACTCTGACGTTTCCCGAATCTTAATGAGGTAAGACATGGCACTTGTAAGTAGCTCAATACCTAACCTCGCAAATGGGGTATCACAACAAGCCCCTAGCGTCCGCTTGAACTCTCAAGCCGAAGAACAGGTGAATGCATTTAGTTCAATTATCAGTGGTTTACGTAAACGACCACCTACCCAGCATTTAGCTACTTTGGTGACCAATGCCGTATCCACAGGTAACTACTTTATTCACACCATTAACCGCGACATCTCAGAACGCTACATCGTCATTGCTGACAATACCGTTCTCAGAGTGTTTGATTTTGATGGAACTGAATATACAGTTAACACTCCTCAAGGTTACGCTTACTTGTCTAGTGGCGACCCTCTGATTGACTTCAAATCAGTAACCATTGCTGACTACACATTTATACTTAACAAATCAATGACGACTGTAGTCAATCCCAGCACAGCTACACCAGCCTACCCTGAGGCTATTGTCCACTGTAAGCAGGGCAACTACTCCACTGACTACAAGATATTCTTGGATGATGTAGAGAAGGCCAGCTATACCACCAGTGAAACGGTGAAGGCTGACTTAAAGACTACCAACATAGCTAATGAATTGGCTACTCAATTAGTAGCTAGCTGTGGCTCTGTCTATACGATTACATGGGATGGTTCTGCTATCCGTATACAACGTACAGATGGTAATGACTTCACTCTGCGTACTGAAGACTCCTACGGTAACCAATACTTAATTGGAGCTAAAGGCTCTATTCAACGCTTCTCTGACTTACCCCGCCGTGCTTTTAATGGCGTGAAGATGAAGATAGTAGGCGAAGAGACTTCTGAAGCTGACAACTATTACGTTGAATATGAATCAGGAGACACTGCTGAAGGTATCTGGAAAGAGTCTATAGCGGAAGGTGAAGACTCTACCTTAGAAAACGCTACGATGCCTTGGAAGCTGACACGTGAAGCTGATGGTACGTTTACATTCCAACCTAACGATTGGGGTAATCGCTCTGTAGGTGACTCAACATCATCTCCAGACCCATCCTTCGTAGGTAAGAAGCTTAACGACATATTCTTCCACCGTAACCGCTTAGGCGTGATTGCTGATGAGAATGTAATCTTCAGCCGTTCAGGGAGTTACTTTAAGTTCTACCCTGAGACTGTGACTACTGTATTAGCAACTGACCCCATTGACGTGGCTGTGAGCCATACCAAAGTGTCTATCCTTCGCCATGCGATTCCCTTTAACGAGACACTTTTATTGTTCTCTGACCAAACCCAGTTCATGTTGAATGCGGGTGACTCACTGACTCCTGAAACTGTGTCCATAAATCAGACAACTGAATATGAATCTAGTTTACAAGCAGAGCCAGTTGGTGCTGGCGAGTATGTTTACTTCGCCACTAACCGTGAAGGTTACACAGGTGTGCGTGAGTTCTTCGTACAGGCAGACACTTCAAGCAATATCGCTATTGATGCGACCCTCAATGTCCCTCGTTATATAAAAGGCAAGGCTACATCCTTAGTGTCTAACTCCAACGAAGATATGATATTTGTGTTAACCGATGGTGTCCACGAAGCACCTACTTGTTATGTCTACAAGTACCTAAGGCGGGATGGTCAAGCATTACAAATGTCGTGGTCTAAGTGGGAGTTCCCCTATGCTGACCGCATCTTAAATCTCTCAGTTATTGAGTCCACAGCTTATTGGATTATACAGCGTGGCACTTCAATTACATTGGAGAAGATGCAGCTACAGGAAGCTCCTGAACTAACAGCGTCTGGCAAGATGGTATACCTAGATGGTATTACATCGGGCACTGTTACACAGGCTAACCAGACAGCGGTGACTGTTGATGGCGAGGACTTTGTAGGTTACCCCTATACGATGAACTACACGTTCTCTACGCAGTACAAGAGAAGTGCAGGGGCTGGTGGCAGTCAAGTCACTGACACGTCTGGGCGCTTACAGTTACGGCAGTTCAAGTTACTGTATCAAAACACAGGCAAGTTCAATGTAACGACTGATACTCAAGGGATGATTAATTCATATAGCTTTGAGGGTAAGCCTCTAGGCCTGCTCACGTTAGGTGAGATTGAATTAGCCTCAGGTACTTTTGACTTCCCTCTCTTGTCTAAAAATGACCGTGTGTCTATCACCGTTTCAAACGATACCCACCACCCATGTGCCTTCCAATCTGCGGAATGGACAGGTTACTACACTACGAAATCTCGGAGAATTTAATGGCAGCTACAGTACGATTAGCAACGCTTAATGATTGCAACGTGTTAGGCCCTCGTCTGAGGGATGCTGATAAGTACGAACTTAAAGTCTCCTGTGGGTTAGGGCCTGTGACGGCCTTGACTCACTCTCTCAGTGCTTCAGACAACGCTTATGTTGCTGTAGATGAGAACGAGGTTCCCATTCTAATGTTTGGTGTAGTGAATGCAGGCCAGGATTTTGTAGGTGTCCCTTGGATGCTAGGTAGTAAAGGCATTTATCAACACACTAGGCAGCTCCAAGCTGAGTGTAAGCAGTGGTTAGATGTGGTCCATAAAGATTACACACTGCTCTATAACTATGTCCATGCAAAGAATCCTAAAGCTATCCGATGGCTTCAATGGATGGGCTTCACAATGGTTCAACTTGTCCCTGAATTTGGGGTAGGTAAAGAACCATTCTACGAATTTGTAAAGGTAAAATAAAATGTGTCCTCCAATGGCTCTATCAATGATGGGTTCAATGATTGGCTTTGCTGAGAAACAAGCACAAGCTGATGCTCAAAACAAAGCT
>JAPYOO010000002.1:0-32879 GCA_029938135.1 Bermanella sp.
CCACCTGTTAATTTACCCAGAAAGTCTTTAGGCCCCAGTATTTGATCACATACCGCCTGCTCATCAAAACCCTTTGCGCTAAGCTCTTTAACCTGTTCACACATGGCCAATATATAATCTAGTTTTTGCTGTAAAGCCTTTTTTCCTTGCTTAACGATTCCACCATGAGGGCAAAATAAGGTATCAAAATCTAATTTCAATACTTTTTGAATGCTATGAATGAGTTGTGCCAAATTTTCATCACTGCGCATCAATTTAAGTTTATTAGCAATAAATAAGTCACCACTAAAGAAATAGCCTTGTTCAGGCAAATGAAAACAGGTCAGATCTTTTGCGTGCCCGGGTGTATGAACGGGAATAATGTCACTGCCATCAGATAAATATTCTCGTTCCTGCAAAGCCTGTGTCTGTACTGGCTTTAAACTGCCCCACACGATTTTTTGTAAAAACGGTGTGGCATAACCCTTTGCTAATTTATCGTGCGACAGGGCCGGCGCCTTAGGCGTAATAGCAAACTGTTGGCCAATGTTATGGGCATTACCCGCATGATCTTCATGATGATGAGTGAGTAACAACTGAGATACTTCTTGTTGCTTTAAAAATGACGAGACATAGCGCCACTGATTACTGGGGCCTGAATCGATAACCGTGTCGCCAATGGTATAAACTATAAATTGTGTATTTAAGCCTTTATTTAAACGACCGACTTTAAGGCCTAAAACGGCTTCATGGGAATAATGTTTACGAACCGACATGCAAGGGAACATCCTAATAAATAGGCCATTAGGGTACGGATATTCCATCTTCCATCAATCACTAATTACATCGAATTGCATGGGTAAATGATCCACCCGCAAATACACTCAAAAGATATTTCCTGACCATTGTGTTAGTATTTAGGGTTTTATCTATCAATTTTTACAAATAGGGCCCAAAAAGTGGGCTCTAAAGGGATGTTAAATGAGTCAATACGATTCCGATTTTTTCGTATCATGGGAAGAATTACATAAAGCGGGCCGCCAGTTAGCCAAAGCTTTACACGACGTGACCCAATGGAAAGGTATTTTAACGGTCACTCGGGGTGGCATGGTGCCTAGTGCTATTATCGCCCGTGAGCTTAATATTCGCATGATCGATACTATTTGCATCTCCAGCTACGAGGGTCAAGACAGTGGTGAATTAACACTGACTAAGGCGCCTGACATAAGCGATGAAGGTGCTGGCTGGCTTATAATTGATGACCTAGTAGATACAGGCAAGACGGCAGCAGAAGTCCGTAGCCGCTACCCTCGGGCCCACTTTGCCACTATATACGCTAAACCCGCTGGCATTGAATACGTTGACAGCTATGTGCACGAGGTGACCCAAAATACCTGGATCCGCTTTCCTTGGGACATGAAGCTAAGCTACGCCGATCCAATCATTAAGGGTGGCTAGTTAGCACCTAGGCATATTAAAGATTCCGCCATTAGCGCTGTGATGATGCTAGCCCACCTATAAGAGACAGCTAACTCATCACAGGTTATAATAGGCACATTTAGTCTAACCAGCCTCATTATGACTCCAACCTTAAAATATCTGTCTAATTACGCCCCTGAACTTAAAGCGCAAGTTCAATTAATGGTGGATAAAAAGACACTGGATCAGTTTTTACTTTCCAAGTACCCCACCACCCACGGCATTAAAAACGACGCAGCCTTGCGTGAGTATGTATTTGCTTTAAAAAACAAATTTTTAAAGAAATCCGCGCCATTAAGCAAGGTCGTTTACGATGGGAAAATCCACGTAATCAATAATGCACTGGGTTTACACAAGTATGTATCACGGGTTCAAGGGGGGAAAATAAAGAGTAAAAATGAAATTCGAATCGGCACCATTTTTAAAAATGCCCCTATCGAATTCTTAGATATGATAACGGTGCACGAACTGGCCCACATTAAAGAAAAAAACCACGACAAAGCGTTTTATCAGCTGTGTCAGCACATGTTACCCAACTATCATCAACTTGAATTTGATATGCGCCTGTACCTGACTCAAATTGACATTGCAGGCGATATTTACACGTAACGTCTCACTTAATAACCCGCCAGTTTAGCGGATTATTAAGTGAATTAATTAGCGAATCCTCTTCAATGCATTTTTGCTAAATTGTGCATCCGTTAAACCTGTTTTAAATTGATAGTTTTTAAACTCTAACTTAGTGGTTTTATGCGTTTGATGATTCACCATCATATTGGTATGTGCACGCCAGTATTGCCCTAAGTATTGATGATAATCACTTAACGTTTGTGTCTTTAGAAGTGAGCCTTTACGGTCAAAGTATTCTAACTTTTGCACCCTAAACTCTTGTTTATCTAACCATGCGGTAATCTTGCTATAACCCGAGTGTTTATACACAGGTGTCATCTCCACTTTATACGCCCCCTCACCATTTACGGTTTCTTCAGCTAAATAATTGTAACTATACTTTTCTACTTCAAAAGAAGACAAATCTTCATAAGAGAATTCACTGCCCATAAAAGGACCTGACTTATTTTTTGACGAGATACGCTTTATGCGTTTAAGCGCGGGTAAATATAACCACTGATCATCCGGTTTTTGAATATGAGAATAGTTCATAAACCCAGTGCCCTTTACATCCCTAGGTGAGTCAAAAATGGTTAAGCCTTTGTCGCCATCCCCTTTTACCTCTAAGGATTTAAGGCGTAATTGGCGCTGACTTTGATCCCCCTTTTTATTGCGTAACGTCATGGTCATAACCACCTGACTATCATGCCACCCTTGATCACGATTATCAGACTCTTGTGCGATAGATCGCCCCTTTTGGGCACTGTCGCCCTGTAACGTAAAGGCTAAACTTGGCTGTATGACCAGCAGCAGTACAGAGCTCATTAATAGACTGAACAAATGAATATGTTTAAACATTTTTTTCTCCCTCAACCGTTATTAATAACGCGGGTAAAAATAGAAAATCAACAATTAAGGCTATCGCAATGGTCAGTGCCGTAAATAAACCCATAGTAGAGTTCATACCAAAATCAGAACTGGCCAACACCATGAAACCCGCCACCAGTACAAACGTGGTTACCCATAACGCCACACCCACTGATGAAAATGCATAACGCACTGCTTCTTCAGGGGAGCTATTTTTCTCTTTACGAGCACGCTGATACTTACTCAAAAAGTGCACCGTATCATCCACCACAATACCCAATGTCATACCTACGGCTGTGGCCAGCGCTATGCTTAAATTACCGTCATATAATGCCCACAAACCAAACGCCATACTGGCCGGTATAAGGTTGGGCGCCAGGCTAATTACCCCTAATTTAAACGAACGCAGCGCTAATATAAGCACCAGTGAAATAAAGAATAATGCCAGTAATGTGCCTCCCACCATGGATTTAACATTACGCTCACCAATATGCGAAAACATCAGGTTTGGACTGGCCACGTAATAACTGGCAAATTCAGTGTTGGCATCTATCCAGTTATTTATTTCTTTTTCAATGGCGATACTTTGCTGGCTATTAAGGTTTTTAATGGTCACCACCAATCGAGTGGAGTCTTTGTTTATATTAATTTGATTATTAAGGTCTAAGCCGTAAGGCAAGGACATTTCGTACAACAATAAATACTGAGCTGAGAGTTCTCGACTATCGGGAAGTTTAAAATACGCGTCGTTATCACTGTGCATGTTTTTATTAAGACGCTTAAACACATCCGTAATGGTTAAAACATGTTCAACTTCATCTTTGCTGCGCAACCAAATGGTGAGTTTTTCGACATCTTGCAAAAAGTCAGGGCGACTCATGCCGTTTTCTTCGCCACTATTTAGCGAGTACTCCAGCGTGTAAATACCCGTCATGTTTTTTTCTAAGTAATCCGTGTCTTGACGAAATTCGGTATTGGTTGAGAAGTATTTTACAAATTCATCATTAATTATATTTTTACTGGAAAGGGCTACCAACAAAACGGTAAGACCCACAGTGCCCCATAACAAGATCTGACGATTATTAATAACAAAATTAGACAGCGCCATCATGGCACGACTTTCATGCTCTTCTTTTACCTTCACACGTACCGGTAAAACGGACATGAGTGCCGGTAAAAATAACACTGATAACAAGAATGCAGCGGTAATACCAATAGCCACAGTGTTGCCTAAATCCCTGAAAGGCGGGACTTCACTGAAGTTCATGGACAAAAAGCCCAGTACAGTCGTTAAGCTAGTAACAAATATGGGTGTAAAGTTCACACGTAAACTTTCTTTAATGGCTTGCTGTTTTCCTTGACCACTGCGCATATTGTGTAAAAAACTCACCAATAAATGTACACAGTCAGCCACCGCCATGGTCATAACAATCGTAGGGGCAGATGCCGAAGGCGGCGTTAACGTCCAACCCAACCACCCAAATGTGCCCATGGCTGTCATGACAGATAATATAATCACCACAAACGTCGCTATGGTGCCGGTAATGGAACGTAACATTAGGCCTAGGGTAATGAGCAGTATCACAAACATCATGGGCATAAGCGTGGCCATATCGCTTTGTGCCATCTCACTGAAGGCATTGCTTAGCATCACCATGCCAGAAATTCTAAACTCTATATTGGGGTATTTTGCTTGTGCCTGCTCTTTTAACTCTCGAACTTTAGCCACTAATTGGGCCGTTTCTGTTTCAGATAACTCCGGCATTTGCACCGTTACGTTTACCACGGCTAATGAGCCATCTTTAGCCAGCAAACGCTTGATGATCACCGGCTCATTTAACGTGACCTGTTTTATGCGTTCAAGCGCTTCACTGTCTAAAACAACACCCTCTTCCACCATGTCTTCCACCACTAGGTCGTCTTCAAACCCTTGGGTATGTTGGTAGTTTGATAATGAATCTACTCGAGTGGACCAGGGTAACTGCCAAGATTGCTCAGTAACATCCTGCACAGCCAACAAAAAATCTTTTGTGAAGATATCGCCCTGTTTAGGGGTCATAACAAACATTACGTTGTCACTTTTAGAATAGGTATCCTGCAAAGCATCAAAGGCTTTAAGTTGCTGGTTACCCTCGGCAAAAAATACTCGGTAATTAGAACTAAAAATGATGTTCTCACCCCCCTTGCCTACCCCCATTACTGTCAATAACGTAAGTACGATAATAAGCCAACGCCAGCGTATAACGCCTTCGGCAAACCTTTCTATCATGTGAGGCCCTTCCTTAAATTTAAGATAGATGTAATGAACAAATCATATTATTGTTCCATTTTCTTTTCTAGTTACCTGATTTAAGATACTCTATGCCAAATATGAAACTATAAGCGAGAATTGGCATGGAACTTAACGAAATGGGTGTTTACGCCACCGTAGTGGACCTAGGCAGCTTTACCCGTGCGGCAGAAAAACTGTCTATGCCCAAATCCACCGTAAGTCGCCATATAAGTCAGCTAGAAAAGCGCTTAGGTGTGCGTTTGTTAAACCGCACCACCCGCCAACTGAAACCCACTGAAGTGGGCAAGCTGTATTTTCATCACTGTGAACGAATTATAGAAGAAGCTGAGCAAGCACGAGAAGTTATTCAAAACATGCAGGCCCAGCCCAGTGGTTTACTGCGTATTACCTTGCCCTTGGCCTTTGGTAATGATTTTATTCAGCTACTCATTAAAGATTTTTTGGATCTATACCCAAAAATAAAAGTGGAACTAATATTGGATAATCGCAGCCTTGATTTATTAGACCAGGAGCTGGATGTGGCTTTTCGCATGGGGGATTTAGCCGACTCAAATATGGTGGCGAGACACATAGGCTCAAACCAACTTTTACTGTGCGCAACCCCACAATATTTAGCGCTGCATGGCACCCCTAATACCTTAGAAGATTTAAGTCAGCATCAATTTATCCGTCATACCAACGCCCCTATGACCTTATACAAAGATAAACAAACCTATTCCATAAAGAGCCAAGATAGACTGTTACTTAATGACATGGATTTACTGCGCAAAATGACCTTAAAACACATGGGAGTGGGGTTTGTACCCAAGTTATTGGCCCATGATGGACTAGAAAGTGGCGAATTAGTCAGTGTATTACCGGAGTATCAGGGAGGCACTAAGGACTTGTATTTGATGTACGCCGGGCGCCGTCAAAAGGCAGCCAAGGTTGCGGCCTTTGTTGATTTTGCCATGGAAAGAATTAAGCAACAGGCACCTTGGAATTTACCGGATGGCTGGCACTAATTGTCACTTAAATTGCTACCTGTGCCCATGTTAGCCCACCATTTGAAAGGCTAAAATTCTACATTAAATGTCACGCAACAGAGCCATTACATTTTGATGAACTTTACCCAGTACCAAGCTTGGGCACAACAAGATGCCCCCTTCTCCATTGACAAAAACTGGGCTCAGGGTCGCAGTGTATTTGGCGGTTTAAGTGCCGCGCTGATATTAAGTCACATTGAAGCCAAAACAGGGTTAACGGACAAAGATTTACGCACAATTAATGCCCATTTTTGCGGCCCCATCGAAGCCGACAAACCCTGCCTAATAAACTGCACACTACTTTCTGACGGGAAATCCATAAGTCAGGTACAAGGTCAGCTTATACAAGATGGAAAAGTTAAGACCTTAATCATGGCGTGTTTTGGTGCGCAACGTCACTCTTCTATTAAAGTGGCCGGTAAATCACTAAATCAAGTACTGCCACCCGAAGACGCGTTACGAATGCCCTTCATGACAGGCTTAACACCTGATTTTATTCAGCATATGGACATTCGATTCACCAGTAAAAATCTTCCTTTCACTGGCAGTGAAAATGGCACATTAAGTGGATGGATGCGCTTTATTGATGCGCCTGAATATTTTTCGGATGCTGCGGTATTAGCGCTTATAGATGCCTGGCCACCGGCTGTACTGGGCATGTTAAAACAAACGGCACCGGCCAGTACGGTTACCTGGAATATAGAGTTCATTCAGCCTAGAAGCGATCTTAAAAACACTGACTTTTTATATTACGAATGCGATGTTGTATTGGCTGATCGGGGTTATGCGCACACCGAAGGCAAGATTTATCACCCCAACGGTCAGTTACTGGCCCTAAGCCGCCAATTGGTGGCGGTGTATGATAAAGTAGTGACTCCGTAATTTAACCAACCTCTTAATAAATTGATTGAATTGAGTAATTTATGAAACTGTTTGTACTCATCCTTTTACCCTTGCTCATGAGTGCCTGCAGCACTATTAAGCCTAATAGTCCTGCCGTATTAAGCCCCTTTGGTGACGGTAGCCAGTGGGTTTTAAGAGAAGACATGGTATTTGAATTAACATCCGACGATGAAGACACGGCTTCTATTCGAGTGCCCAAAGGCTTCGTAACCGACCTTGCCAGTACTCCTAGGAAAGTGTGGGCACTTTACCCTCCATTTGGTAAGTATTTAAGCGCCGCCATCCTGCATGACTATTTATATTGGACTCAACTGTGTGAACGAGACCAAGCGGACAAAATTTTTTATCATGCAATGAAGCAATCCCATGTGGACCTAGCCACCCAAGCCATCTTTTTAATGATACTGAAATCACAAGGTTTACCCGCATGGCAACAAAACCAGCAGGAAAGATCTAACGGATTAGTACGCGTGGTGCCCGCTGATTACTTAGATCCTAGTGAGACACATTTCACCCGCCAAACCCGCTGGCCTGATTTACGCGCGGCACTTTTATCGCAAGGCATCAGTGAAGAGCCTGCCAATAAAAACCAAGATACAGATAAAACCTGCACTATATTAAGTGGCGAAAACTATGAAACACCCGAGCTCTTCACTCAAAACTAAACCATTAGCCAGCTCACAATGGCATTAAAGCTCATCCCCCTGAGGCAAAGGACGCGCTTTTGATCTAAGGGCCAACACTACTGCCCCTGAAATAATGCCAGCATAAAAAAAGTGGTTGACCTCTAAGGCCAAACCCAGCAAAGGCGCACAAAATAACAGGGTAAAAAAAGGCTGTAATAACTGCACTTGACCCGCACGGCCAATACCTACTTTTGCCATGGCGCCATACCAAAAGTGAAACCCCAACCATTGACTCATTAAGGCCAAATACAACATGGCCAGTATGCTTTCCATGCTCCACGAAAGATCCCATCTAAATGAATCTTGCGCCACAAAAACACTTAAACCCAGCGTGCTTACCGGTAAATAAATAACACACATCCAACAAATGGTTTGCCAGCCGCCAAGTGTTTTAGCCACATGCCCGCCAAATCCATATCCAATCCCCGCGGCTGCCAGCATGACAAACACTGAAGAGTGAAATGCCCCCGATGCTTGCTTAGAAGCAAAAAACATTAAAATAACAGCACCCAATGCCACACTTAACCAAAACATTTTAGGGTGTTTTTCATTAAACAATAACGAACCTGCTAAAGCCGTAATCAACGGGACTGCCGCTAATACCACGCCCATGTTACTGGCCGACCACTTGCCCAGTGCTAAGCTTAAGGTGTAGGGGAAAACCAACGTCACCGCTGCACCTCCCAACATTAAACCCGCTAGCTCTTTTTTATTGGGTAATCGCCAACCCAAACACAACACCATAATTAAACTGCATATCCCCGCCCCCACCGAACGAAATAAAGCAATCAATTCCGCAGGGAACACGCTTAACGCCAACTGTGTCATGGGCACCGTTAAACTGAATAACATCACGGCAATTAAAGCACTGCTAAAGCCACCATAGGTTTGCCACCAGGTGGTTTGGCGTAAAGAGGCGGCATCAGTAATCGATCTCATAATTTTCTCAGTGGCAGGATTAAAACAGACCACAGTGTGCTTGTTAAAGAGTTAAACAGTCAGATCTAGTGCGCTCAACAAAGACCAATACAGATGATAAAATTACAAAATTGTACTGCAACATTCCTTACAAACTGTAACTAACCCCGTACACTTTTCGGCCAGTTTCATGATTAAAATATCAAAATTCACTTCCCGTTGGCCATAAGAGCCATATCCCCACACAAAGAAGTAACCTAATATGTTTGACTGTAAATTCATAAACCAATAAAAATAAAAAGGTTTTCTTATGAAAAAGGCGTTAAAAATTTCTGCTTTTACAACGGCATTTATTATCGCTGCCATGTTTATTAGCTACTTATTTGTCATCTATTCATTACAACCACTCAACGACAAGGTTCGCGCTCAATTACCCGGCAGCTTTATCTCACTAAGTGATGGAGTAATAAGCTTTCGGTGGCAAGGCCCCATCGATGGTGAAAAAGTGGTATTAGTGCATGGACTATCTACCCCTAAATTTGTATGGGACGCCACAACACAAGCACTGGCGAATGCCGGTTTTAGGGTACTTAGCTTTGATCATTTTGGTCGTGGTTTCTCTGACCGTCCCGATGTTATTTACAACGAAGCCCTGTACGTACGTGAATTATTAGAGCTTTTAGATTCACAAAAAATTACTAAACCCGTAACTCTTGTGGGCTACTCCATGGGCGGCGGCAATGTAGTGAGCTTTAGTGCTCAATATCCCAAACGGGTTAAGCAGCTTATTCTTATTGCACCAGCGGGTTTTGTGCCTAAATATTCAGGTACCGCCTCTTTAGTATTAACGCCAATATTGGGAGACTGGCTGATGACCATACTGGGTAAAAGTGCCATGTTAGAAAGCATCAAAAAGGAAGTGGCAAGGGGCTCGGCACCAGCAGGTATGGTGCAAAAATTTGAACAACAATTTCAATACGAAGGGTATCTACCCTCTATACTTTCTACCATGCGTCACTACCCTATGTTTGATTTATCAGATGCTTATAAAAAAGTGGGTCTGAGCAATATACCTACTCATGCCATCTGGGGCACTGAAGATAAAATTGTGCCTTTTAATGGCAGTGAACACGTCTTAAAGTATATTCCGCGTCTTAAACTTTACCCTGTAGAAAAAGCCAGTCACTCAGTGACCTTTGCAAAAAGTGAGATCGTAAATAGCTTATTATTGAATATCTTAAAAGGTTAACGTATTTATTAATCTATTTCAGTGCAACCCTAATTTTATTCTGTGCGAGTGTGTTTAATCTGCGGCATTCTCAATATTAAATACACTGCAAAACCCACCGCGACACCGGGTACCACCCCTAACAACAAACACATCCACCCGCCTTTAACGGATAACACTTTAGCCTCGTACGTAATCCATAAAGCCAACACGCCCCAGCAAAATAAAACATCTGCCGAATACCCCGACGCATAAGGGTTAACAAAACCCGCTAAAAATGCCCCCACAATATCGCCACTTGCCCATAAAGGCGGCACCACTACCATACAAAACACAGTACTGAATCCCAGCGCCAAAGCCGTGAGTAATATTTTAAAAAGACGATCATTCATGACGTGTTCACTTATTTTTATATTTCTTTGGTTTGAGAGCTTTCTTTTAATCTTTTCTACCGTATCACACTTAATTCCCATTAGACGCCCATCAGCTACCAACTCAACTGTACCGCCAATAACCAATCAAACTGCACTCGCTTAGAGTACAGTTTTAATACTACAATAAGCACAGTAAACAACCCCCAAGGCCCCGTTATGAGTACCCTTTACGCCAAAATTGCAGATGATCTTACCCAAGATATTCAACAAGGCCTTTATGTGCCCGGCACAAAGGTCCCGAGCGTACGCCACTTAAGTAAACAGCGCTGTGTGAGCATCAGTACTGTTAATCAGGCTTATGCGCTACTGGAAGACCGTGGGCTTATTCGCTCTAAACCTCAATCGGGGTATTTTGTACGCGAGGGTGCTTGTGATCCTATTTTGGCGCCCCCCATGTCAACTGGCACCGAACCCAGCGTCGTGGGTAAAAGCGAACTTATTGCACGTATGCTGTCGGTGGTGAATGGCAATAGCCACATTAACTTAGGGGCGGCGATTCCCCACCTAAGCTTTATGCCTCACCGCGTATTACAAACCCACATTCAAAAAGTGTCACGCTTTCAATCACAAGAAACATTTAACTATCAATTCTCCCCTGGGCTTGAATCTTTACGTAAGCAAATTGCGTTGCGCATGCGCGGTATTGGAGTGCGTGTTCATAGTGATGAAGTGGTCATTACCAATGGCTGTTCCGAGGCGCTATCGTTATGTTTACGCAGCAATAGCAAACCTGGAGATATTGTGGCGGTAGAAAGCCCGTGTTATTACGGCTTTTTACAACTGGCCAAGCAGTTTGAGTTAAAAATTATTGAGATACCCACCGACCCTCAGTTGGGCATAAGCCTGGAGGCTCTAGACTTAGCCCTCTCACAATGGCCCATTAAAATAGTGGCTGTAAACTCTCGCTACTCCAATCCCACTGGAGCGGCTTTTTCAAGTACTAAGCAACAAACCCTATTTGAATTAGCCAAAAGACACGATGTTAAAATATTAGAGGATGACATTTATGGTGAAATTGGCTATGAAGACTCCATTCTGACGGTGATTAAAAAATTTGATAGCGATGGACGTGTCATGTATTGCTCGTCATATTCTAAAACCGTATCACCTGGTTTGCGCATTGGCTGGTGTATTCCCGGCAATAGCTTACAGGTGGTTAAGGATTTACAAACCTTCACCACGTTTGGACCCGCTACATTAAGCCAACTGGCCATGAGCAGTTTTTTACAAACAGGTCATTACGATAAACACCTTAGAAACTTAACAAACCTGTGCCGTGACAACCTAGAGCGAGTCACCCAAGCGGTACGTCAATACTTTCCAAAAGGCACTAAGATTAGCCAACCCAAAGGCGGTTACATATTATGGGTGTGTTTACCTATTGAGATAAGTGCGGTTAATCTGCAACTTAAGTCTTTAAAGGAAGGCATAAATATTGCGCCGGGGGATTTGTTTTCCAACAGTGAGCACTTTAGCCACTGCATAAGACTTAATTGTGCACTGCCTTGGAATGATGAACTTAGAGCCGCCATTAAAAAATTGGGCACACTAATATAATTTTCTTTGAACCCGCTTATTTCACACTGATATTTTGCCTCGTGTTTAAGCACATAAAAATCACTTAGTGCTGTACTCTACCACTACAACATTAAGCGTGTAGAGTCAGCAAATAGTTAATGAGCCAGACTTACATAAACCCACTAACAAACCAACATATCGTAATAAATGAAAATACAGGTGGTTTTCCAGCCAAAAACGGGCTAAATTCAACCACACACTAATGAGCCACACTCACTAACGAGTAAAAATGAGCCCTATTTTAAATACCGCAAGCAGAACCCGCCTACCTAAGGCCGTGCGCGAATCGGCTATTTTAGCGGCCGCACATCAAATATTCTCAAGCAATGGTTATGAAAAAACGGCCGTGAGTGAGATCGCAAAAGAGGCGGGAATTGCGGAGGGCACCATTTACAAACACTTCGCCAACAAACAAGAATTACTGGCACGGGTCTTTAGTGACTTTTATACCATCCTCATTAAAAATACCAAGAATAGCCTAAAAGGCATTACTGGCATTGAAAACCAATTACGGGTGTTAATAACCCGCCATATACAAAATTTTTTTGAAGACATGGGCATGTGCCGTTTATTACTGCAAGAAGTTCGTCCATTAAATAATTACCCTCACTCTCACATGCATCAACTGACACGGGAATACAGCGAGATTTTATTAGGTGTCATTAACGACGGCATAAAAAATAACGAGATTAGAGCTGATATTTCCGCAAAAACGATACGAGACATGATTTTTGGCAGCTTAGAACACGCGGGCTGGAATATATTAACCGCCAATAAAGCGAGTATGGATTACGATAAACTCACTCACGAAATACTCAGCATTACATTAAATGGCTTAGTGAATCCCAAGCCACAAACAAATGATTTTGACCATCAGCTATCACGCCTTGAACAATTAGTGACACAACTAGAAAGCAAATAAACAAAACCTATAACAATAAAAAATGAATATAAGCCTCTAAAAGGAATCAGCCATGACAACGTCAACCGCCAACAACGTGCAAAGCAATATTGGACAACGGGTACGCATAGCCGAATTTGCCGAAGACCCTTTAGAAGGGGTTGAAAACAATCTTTATCTAGAAGAGCAAACCCTGCCCGACACATCAAAACTTGCTCCCTGTGACGTCATCATAAAGGTGAAAAGTTCTGCAGTAGGTTGGGTTGATTTATTAATGAGCAGCGGTCAGTACCAACATATGCCACCACTGCCCTACACACCTGGACTTGAATACAGCGGTGAAATTGTTTGGACGGGAGAAGATGTCACTGAAAGCCAAGCCCGCGTGGGAGACCGCGTATTTGTAGATGGCTTTGTGGCCGGTCCACGCTCTGCGGGTGACTACCAACAATACGGCGGATTTGCCTCATATGCGGTGGCCCCCATAAACGCTATACGCTCCATTCCCGAAGGTTTTTCTTACGACCAAGCCTGTAATCTTTTAGGCAGCTACGAAACCGCCTACCATTGCCTAATCGCCTGCGGTCAACTCAAAGCCGGTGAAACTGTGTTAATTCACGGAGCGTCAGGTGCCACTGGTTTAGCCGCAGTACACATTGCCAAAATAATAGGCGCGACTGTCATTGCCACAGGCCGGACAGACGCCAAGCTTAAAATCGTACAAGAGCAAGGCGCCGATCACATTGTAAATTGCAAAGCCGCAGACGGCGAAAAAGGTGTAAGGCGTTTTCGCGACGATGTAAAAGCACTGACCGGTGGGCGTGGGGTAGATATGGTTTACGATGGCGTGGGTGGCGATATCTCTTTAGAAAGCATGCGTTGCGTCACCTTTGGCGCGCGCTTTTTAGTGGTGGGCTGGGCATCCACGCCGTTTGTAGCCAAGGGTAAAGGTCAGCGTGGCGCGCCCAACGCCAACATGTTACCCACCAACCTTATTATGATGAAAGGCTTAAAAGTGATGGGCTGCCCCACTGTTATTTCAACACAACATGACGCCAGTATTCGTACCGAACGCTTAGATAAAATCATGGGCTGGGTAAAAAGCGGCCAACTAAAACCGTACATTTCCCATACATTTACCTTGGACAAAATTAAAGACGCGCTCAAGGCAAAATGGACAGGGCAGATTATTGGCGGCTGTGTGGTACACCCCCCTCAAATATAGATCAACTCCACAGTAAAATAAAACAGAGAGCTGTGCATCCAAATAATTTAACGATGCCAGCTACTTAGCTTTTTTTAGCGTCTTATCTAAACCTTAGCCGAATCCCGAGCACTTACCTGTTTATGCCAACGAGCAAGGTGTGGATGTTTTTCCTCATTTATACGACGCCCAATCACCTTGGCAAAATCAATAGCACACAACGCAGTGATGTCAGCCACCGAAAATTCATGCCCTGCCACATATTCAGAATGTTTTAAGTGTTTATCAAGCTTATGGATATTTTTATCTGCATTAACCCCACTGACCTGCGAAAATTCAGCTACCTGAGTGGTTACGGATTTCCACATAGGATTCCCGTGACGGAATGACATGGCAATAGATTGATATAAATTAATTTCAATACGACGATTCCACATTTCAATCATCGCCTTTGACTTGGCATCCACCCCCATCAATGGATGCTCTGGATACAGTTCTTCAAAATAACGACAAATCGCCATGGACTCCGTTATACAGTCTCCATCGTCTAACTCTAAAACGGGCAAGCCACCATACGGGCTCATTTTTTTAAACGTTTCACTAAAGGTCTCGCCTTTCGCAATATCTACATTTACAAGCTCAATACCCGCCTGAGAATAAGAAATGTTTTTTTCAGCTATAAACATGCGCACTCGTCGCGGGTTAGGAGCCATTTTATTATCATATAACTTCATATTTAAAAGCCTTTATGCACATGAATCATCGTTTAGTTGTGATGTTAATATTCAAAATTTATATTTTTCAAACTGATCGGTCAACAACTTTTTATCTTACTGCTATACTACAAAAAATTTTAAATACCCAATAGGTGCATACATGGGCAGACCTAAGAGTTATGAACACAAAGAAGTTGTAAAAAAATCCATGCTGGAGTTTTGGCGCAAAGGCTATGCTGAAACCTCTCTTGCAGATTTAGAAGCGGTTACTGCTGTTAACCGCTATAGCCTTTACAAAGGCTTTGGTGATAAAGAAACATTATTTGAGCTGAGCCTAAAATATTATTACCAGCACATTATTGAGCGGATGCTGGCCCCTCTTGTAGATGCCACTCCAAGCTTGAAAAACTTAAAAGCGTTCTTTTTGCAGCTTAATATATTATTGAAAGGAAAATATGGTGAATACGGCTGCTTAATTCAAAACAGCCAAAAGGAAGGCATAAACCAAAACAAACTGGTTAAGCACCACGGCACTCAACTTTGGAGCACACAATACACCCTAATGTTAGCTTGTTTAGATTCCGCAAACAGTAAACTGCCTTACTCAAAAGAAATGGGAACTCAATTATTATTGGCTCAATTTCAGGCTCAAGTAAGTTTGGCAAGATCCCACGCCCCCCACAAAGTATTAGATGGGCAATACAAGGCTGTACTTGCGTTAATTTCAAGTTGGGAAAATTAAGGCCACTCTTTTATGGGCTTACACTTTTTATATTTTAAAATAAGAATTTTCTGCTGCAATTTAAATGTAACGCCCCGCTATTACTGTATCAATCAACCCCCCAGAATTAAAGCCAGCACTTAAGTACCAATAAAAACATCTTACATAAACCAAAATATATATTATTAGAAAAACACGATTTTAAAAATAAATTTGAACCCATCGAGGATTATTAAAAAATAGTATTTAACTCTACTATTTTTTCTGTCATGGTACACTCTTTTATTGGCACTGATCGTGCCAATACAAGATTGACGTAATAACATCTAAAAATAAATACACTACCGATCTGAAGGATTACTTGATGATACTTTCAAAATTTGTCGCAAGCGGCGCTTTATTGTTGGCTGCACAAAGCAGCATAGCCACCGTAGAACAATCAGAATTGCGTGACACACTTGATGTTTTATATGTGCAGGATAAGGTCTCGTCCATTACCGACAGTGACTTAACTATCCGCGAAGATTTAGGAGAAACCTGGCTAAACGGCAGCAAGGAATACGAACTAGAAGTGGTAAAAGACATTATTAACCAGCTAGGCAAACTCCAACTAGGCACGTACGTTGTAGATGATAGCCCTGCACTAATTACGAATATAAGCGAAGAAATCACCAGCGGGCGCCAAGATTACTATATCTTACGGGACGCACACCCTAAGGCACACCAGTGTGTGAACGCCTCATTCACCGTGGAAGATAATAACTTTTTCCCAGACGGTTTCTTGGGTGAAGGCAACATTCAACATGATGCCATCGTACGTTTCTCAAGTTCTAACCCCTCTCCAGACAGCGATGCCGTTAATGGAGTACGTGGGGCAGCCGTTAAGGTATTAATGGGCGATCAGACTCACGATTTTGTGATGCAAACTCACCCTAACTTCCCTACTGACAACGTTGAGCAATTTTCAAATTTAATTAAACTGGGTCGCACCCAAAACTGCTTAAGCATCGTCCCTGATCCAGACAACCAATCTCCTTGGGGCCCTCTGTTTGACTTTACTTACCAATTATCCAAAGCCACTCAGTGTTTAGTCCAGTCTGATTTCAACATATTTGATCTGCCTGAAACTGTTGGCTCTATCATGCGTTTTCAAGAAGGATTTGAAGAAAGCCCCATCAAGTCAGCATTTGACTTCGACTATTTCAGCGTAACTCCCTACGCCTATAAAGACATTGTTTTCAAATACGAAGTGTCCCCAGCAATCTGTAATGAGCCTAACAGTGAAAATAAGTCATTCAACCCAAGCGAAGCGAATGATACTGATGGACTAGAAAAGAACATTCAACGTGTACTGGGTGCCGGTTCAGCCTGCTTTGACTTAAATGTGGTAGCACGCCCTACTGACCTTTCCGATAAGGACGCCATTGAATCTTTAATCACTACTTGGGATGAAAAATCATCTCACGTTCTTGAGCGTGTAAAGGTGGCCTCTATTGTGGTTCCTCAGTTAGTGCAAGGCTTCGAGATATCGCCTGTCGCTTGTGACGAAATGCGTAACAACAACGGTCGTGTCGCCGATGGATTTAAACCACTGGGCTCTGTTAGCCGTGGCCGTATTCCAATATACGACCGCTTGTCTGCTTTCCGCCTAGAAGCTAACGAACATCTTCGCAATATGAATAAGTAATTCGTTGCGAAGTTTAAATACCCTGGGTGATTTCTGCCCAGGTAGACCCATAAAGTCACCTCTCACCTCTCATTTCGCATGTACAGGCTGCAATCTCAATTACACTGTGAGTTTATTCCCAGTTATTGCCAGCCCAACATACTTCCTGCGCCCTACTAATCAGCCTCTTTACAAGCAATGAACATACAATATAGATAACGGTATAATGAATTCCCCCAGCCTCAATGTTTAACATGCCGAAGCTCACCACCAACAACGGCTGGCTACATCTTTTGTGGCCATTTAATCGTTAAATCTACCCGTGCCCTTATCGCCCAAACTATTACGTATAGCAGAGCAAGCCATCTCCAGATAACTGCATTAGCCTTTCATGAATTGTTATGACAGTATAACTATCAAAATAATTAAAGACTTATTCCCATGACCCATATAACAAAAACAAGATTATGGCTGTTAACGGCCATCCTAATACTAACGGTAGCCAGCATTGCCAGCGTTAAACTCATAAAACAAAGCGCCAATGCCTATGTATTTGGCTACCCGCTGGTATTAATGGAGTTAACACGCAAATCTATGACCGCGGATAGTCCAGCTAATGCCCGCAGCAATAGCCTGGCTCATATGCGTGCTTTCCCTGACCACAACTTTCGCCAAGTGGTGCGCCCCAATGACGACACGCTATACAGTGTGGCCTGGTTTGATTTAACAAAAGAGCCCATGATCATTAGCACCCCAGCCTCTGATCGCTATTACGTATTACCCTTTATGAACGCTTGGACCGATGTATTTGCCACTGTTGGCACCAACTCCACAGGCAATCAAGCAACGAATGCAGTCTTAGTAGGCCCCGACTGGAAAGGCGCTCTGCCAGATGGCCCTAACGTCATTAAAGCCCCCACTAATATGGTGTGGATGATTGGCCGAATACAAACAAATGGTAAAGATGACATTCCAAATGTGGCGGCCTTCCAAGATCAAATGAGCATCACCCCATTGAGTCAATGGCCACAAGGTAAACCCAATGCCCGCTCGATCATTGAGAACTTCGATGACATCGATACCCGTAACAATCCCAAGGCACAAATAGATGCGCTTAGCGCTGACGATTTTTTCAATATGTTAAGTACATTAATGGCCAAGCAGCCTGCCCGTGAACACGACCAGCTAGCCATAGAAAATCTTGCCAAAATAGGTGTAAATCCAGGGTGGCGCGTTGACGTAAATGCCATTCAAAAACACCTTATTCAGCTAGGGGTGTCTCTCGCCAATGATAAAATGCATGAAGCCATCGACTCACAAAGTGCCAGCCCCGTTGAAAATGGCTGGATAATGTGGCGCGATACCATCGGCCAAACGGGCACTCATTACAATATACGAGCAGGTGTGGCTATGGCGGGTTTAGGTGCCCTTCCTATCAGTGAAGCGGCGTATGCAAGCACATCTATCGATAACAAAAACCAAATTTTAAAAGGCAAAAACCAATACAAGATTCATTTTCCAGCGGGACAAATACCCCCAGCAAAAGCCTTTTGGTCATTAACACTCTATGATGTGGACGGCTTCATGGTGCAAACCGAACTTAACCGCTACCTTTTAGGAAGTCGTGATCCTTTAATTTTTAACACCGACGGCTCGCTGGATCTTCACATTGCACATACCCAACCAACAACGGCTGAGTCAAACTGGCTACCTGCCCCTAAGGATCAATTTACGTTAATGTTAAGAATGTATAGTTTAGATAAAAACTTTTACGACGGCAGTTGGAAGATCCCCTTTGTTGAGCGTATTAATTAACCCGCTTTCATTAACGAGTTAACCTCTGAAAAAGAGTTTAAGCATTAAAGTTGTGCCCATACACCGCTAAAAACATGATACATACCTGCTGCGCAAAGGCCGCGTGATCTTGAGCGGGTATGGCATCCTTACCCAACATAATTTGTGGCCAAAAAGCTTGTGCCTTAATAAGGCTGTGAAATTGTGCACCGGCCTGTGCTGCATCACTTACATTTAGCGCGCCCTGCTTACCCGCCTGCTGCATCCAAATGGTTAACGACGACTCTTCAGAGTCAAAACGCTCCAATATGGATTGGGCCATCGCGGGGTTATGAATAAACTCGGCCATTAGCACTCTAGAAAGCCGCATAAAGTTGCCCTCACTCACCACAGCCAGCTCTTTCATGGCCAAAGCAATAAGCTGCTCTGATACACCCACATGCTGATTAAAATCGACTGACGTCGCCTGATTCGCCGTCTGCCAAACCGACTGAGCAATCGTCTCAAATAAATCTTGCTTGGAGGGAAAGTGATTGTACACAGTACGCTTAGATACCTCGGCCTTAGCTGCCACGGTATCCATACTGGTGCCCTGAAAGCCATTCACTTGAAACAGCTCAATGGCGGCTTGAATAATGGCCGCTTTTTTTCGTGCACTAAGGGTAGGCATGTGCGAGTAACCCTATAAATAAACAGATGGAACAATCAATTCTACACTAACGAGTTTACTTTTTGAAATTCAAATGTAAACTCTCCAGTGTAGTTTCAAAGGAGCACACCAATGAAAGTCACTGTTCAATCATTTTTGCCGTTAGGAGCGTTTATTATGGTCGTATCCCTCACCGCCTGTGCCAGCCAATACAACAAGGATAAATTAGAAGCCTCACCGCATTATCAAGCAGGAGAATTCATTAATAGTGAACCCTTTGAGAAACCAGGCCTGGCTAAAACATTGCAAATAGTTAAACGCTTCATATTTGAAGATAAATTTAATACGATTCCTGCCAAGCCGATACCCGTCACCCCCATTAATGGCCTACAACTAAGCCAAGAGTTATCTAAACAAACCGCCGTACACCGTTTAGGCCATTCCACGATTTTAATGGAACTTAATGGTGAGTTTTGGTTAACGGACCCCGTGTTTTCGGATAGGGCTTCACCGGTACAATGGGCGGGGCCAAAACGCTTTCACCCTACCCCCATTAACATTGAAGACTTACCCCAAATAAGTGGCATTATCATTTCCCATGACCATTACGATCATTTAGATAAAAACACCATTAAGGAAATTCACCCTAAGGTGAAAGGGTTTTATGTGCCCTTGGGCGTGGGTGAACATTTATTAGATTGGGGTGTGCCGCAAGAAAAAATTCACGAGTTTGATTGGTGGCAAGAGGAAAAAGTGGGCGATATTACGTTAGTGAATACACCGGCCAACCATTTCTCAGGCCGAGGTTTAAGTGATGGCAACAGCACACTTTGGTCTTCATGGGTGATCAAAACCCCACAACACACATTGTTTTTTAGCGGCGACTCTGGTTACTTTGATGGCTTTAAAAAGATTGGAAAACGTTATGGTCCGTTTGATTTAACCATGATGGAAAACGGCGCCTACGATAAAAGCTGGCAGCATGTGCACATGAGTCCGGAGCAATCTATGCAAGCTCATCAAGATTTAAAAGGAAAAGTGATGATGCCCATTCATAACGGCACATTTGACTTGGCATTTCATGAATGGAGCGACCCTTTTAATCGAATTAAACAATTAGCCAAGGATCAATCACAAACATTAGCCACGCCCCAAATGGGCCAGCGCTGGTTATTAGAAAACGCCACTCCTCAAGCGGCTTGGTGGAAAATAGCAAAATTAGACAATATTGACGATTTGCTACCCGAACTTACGTCACCACGTTAAATATAGATAATGTATGGGGATAACCCCTCCCCATAACATTCGCTGGTGAGACCCTTAAACCCATAACAATGTCAGCTCATATCAGAAAAAATAATATTGATAAGAAATCTTACCCTCTGTGAAAGTGTTTTTTTCTTGCTTCTCTCGAGCGGCCGTCAGTTTTAGTGAATGGTTTTTAGCAATATTAAAGTTATGTATGTATTGACTGCGATAGCGGTATACACCATTACTAAATTCTTCACCACTTAGCTCAATATGTGCTGTGCTTGAGCCAAAGTGATGCAGCATGCCAGTAGATAGCCCTAAGGCGGGAGTAATCACACTTTCAAATCCACGATTGCGTTCTAAGCGCCCAATTAGCAGGCCATAGATTAAATTATTTTCAAAGGGTTTATAAGCACCGCCTGCACCTCCAGTTACGTGCGCCACTAAGCGTTGCTGGCCCGCGGTAAATTGTCTTTCTAGACCGGTATATACTTTCCAAGAAAGCGGTTTAAATAACTGCGTTCGAGCGGTAAGCGAGAATATATCAATCACATCAAAACGCTGTAATTTTAAACTCCCCCCATCGCTGTCTCGTACTACAATATTCCCCATATTTATTTGTGCACCCTGTAAAAATCCATGCTCGTTATCCTCCAAGCTATGAAAAGAAAACCTGAAGGCTGCTTCGCCGTACTTTTGTTTGTTTTCCTCGCCCATCGAAAAAGAGGCTCGCTGACTATCGTGACTATTTTCAGGTCGAGCTGATGGTACGGGTGGAGGTGAAGTTTTATGAATAGGAAATGTATTTAAGGCTTTTAATAACGCGTGGCTATTTTTTGAGCTTTGCGGGTCTCGGGCTGCACCTGTTTGTTGAAAGCGAAGATACTTGTATGCCGCGTTAATTATTTTTTCTTTATTAATTTCAGATAAAGAGAAAAAATCGTGACGGTTCATTAACGATGAGTTTTGTGAAATAGACTTTACTAGATCCAGTTGATCTTTGGGTATTTCTGTCAGTAAATACTCAAGTATTGTCACTTGAGATGGACGATAGTGAGCACCTGTAATAAGCCCCGCTCTTTCAATGGATCTAATGGTATCTACTGGAATAGCGGCATATTTAAAGTCATTGGTTAATTCAATTGACGGGCGGGCTATTTCCAAAAGCTCCAGTAAACGGTAAGAGCAATTCTCATCTAAAAAGTAGTAGTCAAATTCAATTTCTTGCAGCTCCCATAAGTGAGTAACAATCCGCTTGGTTTCTTGCTGCGTTAGATTAAGCGGGTATTCCCAAATATCGCGTTTTTCTTTTTGATTATATTCTCTTATTTTTTTGAAATAAGGTGCAACAATAAAAAACCCGGGGTAGCCACCTGACAAGCCCCTGAATGCATAAAACAATGAATTATCACCTTCGCGAACATTGGCCCCAAAATTAACGGCCATGGAAAGCCAGTCCGAACTATTTTCGCTTTTTGCTGGGTCTAAGCGCAATAACGTGTGGCCAAACATAGAGGAAGGACTATTAAGATGGTAAGCGGGGAAAACCAATGTTACTTGATTATCGGGAATGAGTTTCCTCCATTGTTTGTATTTTAAACACGCTATTTTTGGTATTCGTGAGTCATCAATTTCAAGTTTATTTGTCAACCAATTCAGACGTGCGACAAATCGACATTGAGGATGGCTTTCATCGTCTGATGTATTGTTAAAAAAGGCACTAACCGTTTGAAGCAGCTCAGTCTTGGGGTTTTGTTTGCCATCAAGCGCATTAAAAAATCGAGGATCATCAACCTGGCTTAACAGACTCTCTGAGCTGCCCTTTTTATCGTAATGTAATAGGTTGATCCATTCACGGTGTTGCCAAAGCTTTAGCTCATCCGCTTTGCTGTGTAATTGGGCAATATATGAATCAGTATTGGCTTGCACTGAATTAAAAGAAAACAGCAATGATAGAACGAGTAACGTTAACCGAATCGAATAGGCGTACTGCTTTGTGTGAATTGGCATCTTAATGTCTAAGTAATTAATTTTAGCAATGGTGAGCATGTAATATAAACGATGCAGTGCAAATAGAAAGAGGGCCCGACATTAAACAATGCAGGGCCCTCTTTTTAAGCTAATATTTCTAACTAGCTCTTCTCATATATAAGCGTACAAACCTAGCTGGTGTATTTAGCTAGACGCGCGTCTGCTTTCATTACACTTTGAAGAGAACCCATTACTTCTTCAGCCGTTACATCAGCGCTTGGAAAAATCACGTTGAAGTTTTTATGTGTTACTTCTGCAAACGTTTGACGATCTTCAGGAGCAACACCCATAAGTACGGCTACTGCGTTCAAGGCTTCGCCGTGCCCCATAGCAACATCTTGAGAAAATTCATCCATTACAGAAGCAATCATTGATTTGCCACCATACGATAATGTGCCTTCAGTTGAACAACCGTTAGTACCAGAGGTCATGCCAAACGTTTTGTTACCTGAAGTGCCGTTAATGGTAGAGGCGAGGAAATGTACTGGGCCTGCATCGCCTTCAAACAACATATTACCCCAACCACAATCTGGTCCACCAGGAGCGACTGCAAACGAGCTAGAAGCTGCGACCATTAAAATTGCGCCAGTGATTAGTTTTTTCATTCTTACTCTCCATTTTCGATAAATGTAAGTCAACTGCAAATTTCATAGTAGCAGCATGTAAATGGGATGCAACCGCTGCACTGGAGATACTTAGGCCAAATCAAGATTTTGTAATGATTATTATTTTAATATTTTTTTGCCGGTCTAAGTCAATATAATTACTAAAGATCACTAAAAATTAGGAATGATAATGAGTTAATATTTTCAATGTTAATTTACGTCTAATAAAAAAGCATTAAATGAATTAGTGGCTGCTACCGTCTAAATAAAAATTTTTAATAGTGATCACCTTTCCAGTTTAATGCGCGCAGGTTACCATGTTATATGTTCAGAATTTCCGTTATAACAAATTGGCGCATTGGGTCGACTGAGTTTATTTTTGGAGTTGAATAAATGTTAATAAAATGGCTAGCTCGTTTTATTTTGAGCGCAACACTTCTATTGATATTCACGGGCTGCAGCAATCTCACTACCTTATTTTTTTTCCCTCAACAATCTTATCAACACACACCCCAGTTTTTTGGTCTTGAATGGCAAAGTATTCAACATGAAGCGAAAGACGGCACAACACTGACAAGTTGGTACTTACCGGCCTCCCGCAAAAGTTTAGGCACTGTCTTGTTTATGCATGGCAATGCACAAAATGTTAGCACTCATATCAATAGTGTTAAGTGGTTGCCCAAGGCGGGCTACAATGTTTTTTTGTTGGATTATAGAGAATATGGAGGGTCTGATGGCAAGGCCATTCTGCCTGATATTTTATGGGATATTGACTCTGCACTTAGCTGGGTATTAGCGCATGATGAAGATAAACCCGTTTTTTTATTAGGACAAAGTATTGGTGCGGCACTGACCGCTGCATACGTGCCACAAAGCCCTTATAAAGAAAAAATTAGCGGCGTTATTTTGGATGCTTGTCTGCTGGGGTATCAAGAAATTGTAGGTGATATGATGTCGCGTAATTGGCTTACTTGGGTGTTTCAGTTGCCCGCTTATCTATTGCCAAGTGAACAAGACCCACAAAACCACATTGCCAACATTAGCCCAACCCCCTTGTTCATGATGCACAGTCGGGATGACCAGATAATTCCCTATGAGCAAGGCAAGGCCGTGTTTGAACTCGCCCAAGAGCCAAAGCAGTGGCTAGATTTAGCGGGCTCTCACATTCAATCTTTCCAGTTCCCCTCGGTGCGTGATGCTTTATTAACATTCATGGACACACACTAGCGGTTTAAAACGCTTTTAACATAGATGGGTTGTAATCTTCAATTGTGACCTTAAGGTCTTTCTCTTCAATCAACGCCTGCAATTTATTCACCTCCAACTGCAGAGAATCCATTGTAATAGTATTGTCATCTAATTTAAAAAGCTGCGAACTGGCCGCATAATAAAAATTTAGAATCACCACGGCATTAAGATCCCCTTCTTCTTTGGCCGCCTCAATTTTTCTCAATTTTCGGTATATTTTGTTAAGCCCCTGTTTAAGCTGCCATACGTAAACCACTTCAGTCATAAATTCATGTTGGCGAAAGCGATACAATACCCATAAGCAAAGTCCACCCGCCAGCGCGACCCCACTTAAATTAAAAATAAAATGATCGCCATCACCACCCAACAACATGATCAGTAACTGACCAAAACTTAACGCCATTACCATTAAGCTCACTATAAGTGCTGCAATAACCATATTTAAATGTTTGCGGTAACGGCTTTTATCGATTTCTTGTAGCTTCATTACGACTCTAATTATCCTGTGAGGAGTTTAATTTTTTCATTTTAACAGATTCAAAAACAGCTTTTACTTTTTTGCCGTACTGAAAGGCAATTAATGAGGCTAATACCACTGCCGCCACTGAATACAACATCGAGGTCATTTCATCGTGCTGCCCCATAGTGACACTGATACTAATTTCAAAGTAACTCAATGCCGCATCAAACAACAATCCCATGCCTAGGGCGGTAAAAATAACACCACATAAATATCCGGCCAAAGAACGTATTCCCAATTCATTTTTCACCACCATTAACGTTGCAATGTTAGTGGCCGGACCCGCCAGCATGAAGACCAAGGCAGCACCTGGGGAAATTCCCGACAACATTAATCCTGCGGCTATAGGGGTGGAAGCGGTGGCACAAATATACATAGGAATAGAAATCAGTATCACCAACACCATGGCAAATACACCACTGCCATACTGGGTTAAGAAGCTAGCAGGCACATAGGTCTGTATTAGGGCGGCAAACAACAACCCCACTAATAACCAGCCCATAAAATCTGACAACAACTTACCAAAACCGTATTGCACTACGGCGCGTGCTTTACCCCAAATACTTAATTGGGCCGCGATACTACCCTTCTTGCAGCAAGACTTCACGGCTTCTTGTTTAGGCGGCGTCTCTACATCCCACATGCGCACCAACTTACCCGCCACAATGGCCGAACAAATTGCGGCTATAGGTCGTGCTATTGCCATTACAGGCCCCATTAATGCAAGTGTTACCCCTATGGAATCTACTCCAGTTTCTGGCGTAGCCACCATGAAGCTGGCCGTACTGGCTTTACTGGCTCCGGCACGGCGAATCCCCATGGCTGCCGGTATCACCGAGCAAGAGCACAAAGGCAATGGTGTGCCTATTAGGGCGGCGGTCACCACCGAGCTGTCTTTGCCTAATACCTTTTGAATCCATGTGTCGGGGATGAGTAAACGAATGACCCCCGCCAGCAATAACCCTAACAATAAATAAGGGGCGGATTCAGCAAATAAACCCACAAAATTGGCTATTAATTCGTTCATACCACCCCCTCCTGTATGTTTGTTGTATTACTGGTGACGGTATTTTCTGAGTCATCCAAGGCATCTATGATGCTACAGAATTCAGCACTTTCACCTCCACCACAACAAGCGTCACTGAGCTTATGTAAGGCCACCAGCACCTGCTGCAGCTCTTCAATTTTTTGCTGCACATCTATTATTTTCTGCTGAGCGATGTCTTTGGCATCAGCACAAATATGGGCCGGTTTATCGGCCCTAATAGATAAAAACACCTCAACTTCTTCAAGGCTAAAACCCATAGTGCGACTGCGCTTAATAAACTTGGCCGTGCTTAAATCCTGCTGGCTGTATAAACGGTAATTGCTTTGCGAGCGGGTACTGGGGCTAATGAGCCCCTGTTTTTCATAAAAGCGTAACGTATGGGCCGTAAGACCTGACTGTTTAGCTAATTCACCAATTTTCATGCGCCTTCCTTATTGGATTAATAACCCAAGCTTAGACCTTAGAGTATAGTCTAAGGTCAAGGGTTGTTTACACTTAAGTCCAGCATTGACTCAAATCAGGCATACACAAACTATAAATGACGGATATGGCTTTGCAGCTATACTTTCACTCTATGAACAATGTATTACTGCTGAATCAGGCTAATTGTTAATGAAAAGCGATTGCTTAAGTGTTTTAAAATCAGTTGGCCAAATTGTCGAAGAGCGCAATAAGCGTCTACTTGAAAAATTATTGCTTAGCAGTATTTCCCAGTATGTGAATTTTGATGCCTTGATCCTTTTGCACAAACCCCGCCATGCCGATAACCCTTACTTAGAAGTCTCTTTATCCATGCCGGAAGACGCCTATAAAAACAGGCTTAAAACAATCAGACATGCCGATGGTGCGGTACATATCCATGAAGATGACGCGATTAAACAGTGCCTTAATACCTCACAACCTCTCTTTTTAAACGTTAATGGCGGACATCGTGCAATATTCCCTATCATTGTTCACCACGAGGTGGTGGCTATTCTAGACCTATATACACAAAATTTTCCTGACAGCCATCAACAAATGGTGATGGGGTTCATGCACATTTACCGTAATTTCGTTGAAGTGTTATACGACAACGAACATGACACGCTCACCGGTTTATTAAACCGCAAAACCTTTGATGAACGACTTAATGATTTTTTTGCAGGCAGCTCGCACGGTAGTAACCCCGATTACACACTCGAAAATGACCTGCGGCAACCCAATAAAGAACATAACCATTGGGTCGGAATTATAGATATTGACCATTTTAAAAAGATTAATGATCAATTTGGCCACATCTTTGGCGATGAAGTATTGCTGTTATTTGCAGGGATTCTGAAAAAAGATTTTCGTAATAGCGACTTATTGTTTCGTTTTGGAGGGGAAGAGTTTGTGGTATTTTTACTGAATATTAGCGAGCAGGAGGCATTTAACAAATTTGATGGATTTCGCCAAAGTTTAGAGCAAACAATTTTCCCTCAAATAGACACGCTAACCGTGAGCATTGGCATTACCAAGATTGATACTCAATTTCATTCTACCAAATTACTAGAACAAGCCGATCAAGCCTTATATTACGCCAAAGAACATGGGCGCAATCAGGTGTGTAATTATCATCATTTAATCAAGGCAGGGGAACTGAACACCCTGAAAATAGACAACAAAATCGACCTGTTTTAAAAATCGGCTTGCCAATTGCCTTTCTGTCATTACAATCCGCCCTATTATCGTTTGCGAATGGTCCAATCATGAACCGAAAAAAGAAGATTTTTGATAAATTCAATACAAAAGTTAAAAAAGCCAAGGCCAGAATGAATCCTGGCAGCAAGGGCAATAAACCTAAATACGTCTCTAAAGCTCAACGTGAGAAATTAGCGGCTGAGCAGGCAGATGCCGTTCAAGCCACTGATGAGAGCAACACAACAGACGTGCAGTCTCAAGAAGATTAATGAGCACTGTATTGGGGTCACTGCCTTTAAATGCAGTGACCCGCTTTAGGCTAAATAGCCGTTGTCTTTAAATCCTGCTGCATGTGCTCTATAACACTGTTCATTTCAGCGTTAGACACCGGCAGGCGCTTAAATTCCTCCCCTTGAGCTTGCATGGCTTCCAAGTCCAGAACAGTACCCGGTTGCAGCTCCTCGCCCACACCGAACATGCCCTTCACGCCATACAACACCCAATTAGCGCCTTCCATGGATAATACTAAGTATGACGCGTCCGACACCGCCAAAACACTGTGAGCAGCCAACTGCGATACCGAGCCATACCCTAATACCACACCCGATGTGAGTTCAAACGTTAATGGCACCACCACGGCCTTGCTTAGCTCATACACCCCAAGACCCACACCCGCCACCACCGAGCCTGCTGTACCGACGGTCATAGTGGCGGCGGATGTAGCACCGCCAACCACCTTTGAGCTTAACGCCAGCACTTCACCACCGGCTAAAATGGCGCTACCGGCTACGGCCTCTGCCCCGGCTACTGTCACGCCTACGGCGGTACCACCAATGACCACACCCGATGCCGCCAACGGCACACCGATGTATTTAACGCCCTTGCCCACTGTATATCCGGCGGTCGCAATGGTCGCCGCGGCCACTTGAGTCCCCACGTATTCAACACTCGACACGGCAGCGCCTCCTGTAATCATCGCGCCCCCGGCAAGCGTGCCCCCCGCGGCTTGTAAGGTTCCAAATATACCCGCTAATGCCGCCTTACCTGTGGGTGCCACTACCTCATAGGCCATGGCGCCACTGTTCCAAGTCACCTTAACGGCAAGCTCAGCCAAGGACACACTGCCCTGCCCTAATAACATCACCGGATACACCACTGTATTTACCGCTACATACCCTAATGAGCCTGCAGAAATCTGAGTAGCGGGTTTGATCATGCCCTCCCAAAAAACGCCGTGTAACGCCCAACCCAGATACTTTAATACCGCCAAACTGCCGGTTTGATCAGCATCGTTTAATTCCTCTCCCCCTTTATTAAAGGAGCCTTGGATATTAGAGAAGTAATTTTGAGTACTGTCCTTTACATAAAAAGCTAACTTGTCAGACGTTTTTTCGCGCCATTCGTGTACCGGCCCAGAGGCATGAGCATATTGCTGCCAAGACTGGCTGGGGTTCATATTAGCGGCTCTTTGTGACATGTTTTCAGGCAATGCCACATAACCTGTGACAAAGTCTTCAAGCCCACCCTGCACGGTTTTCACACCCGTTTGCACGCCACTTTTGGCAAACCCAGTACCCGTTTGCCAAGCACCCGACATAACAGCCTGACTGCCATGCCTGCCCTTTTTGGCTATTGTTTTAGCAAGCGAGACCGAGCCTTGCGCTAAAGCATCACCCGCGTTAGCCATTTTTTCACTGAGGGTTTTAGCCCCTTCCCAAGAGCTTCCCACTATAAATTTGGCATCTGGATAGGCCCTATTTAATAACAACATGGACCCTGGCCGTGAATGCTCGGTTACCCAGTTACCGAAGTCTTCACCACCATCATAAATGCCCTCACTTATTTCGTAGGTTTTTTGAGTACCCACACTCACAACTGTGACAGAATCACGGGCATTTTTAAGAGAGGTAAACAGCGCTTGCGGCGCCTTCACTCCCGCTAATTCTTTGGCGAACTCTATCGCGCTGGGCCCCGCTGGAATTAAACTCATGGCCGTATTGGGCACATGAAAGGCGCCGTTTTCATATAATGATTTATGGCCACGATTAACCAACTGCTTGGTATTATTTAACGGATCGTTTTTGCCGGTACTGGCACAGGCGCTTAACATCAGTAATACGGCTAAAGATACTGCTGAGCGCAAAAATAATAGCTTCATGGTTTTCTCAAATCCTTAGGCAGACTCTCTAATACCTGCTGAATGACTTCGGGGTCGTCCGTGATAATTTTTAGGTTTTCAGGGTTACTTTGCTGCAGCGCTTTTAAATCAATAACACTGCCCACCGGTAACGCTCCAGGCTGTAAGCGAGCCCCTTTGTAATTTACCTCACCCTTTAACGTGGCAATGGTAAGTCTGGGGCCATCCCAAAACAAAAAGACCGCACTATTTACAGTGCCCAGTAACAATTGGCTCGGAATCGCGGTCAGCGCGTTATACCCCAAAACCACCCCAGATTTCACTTGATTCACAAACACCTTAGTGGTGCCTTCCACCGCATCATAAGTTACCAGTGCGCCATACATGAGAGTATCGGCAGTGGCCGCAACTACCCCTTGAGTCAGACCTACCGCAGGGGCCGCCACTGTAGTGCCCACTTGGTTAATGACACCCACTGTGCTGCCACTTATGTACGTGATGGGCACAGCACCCGCCGACAATAACGACATGCCCGCAAGGAATCCGCCCTTCACTGTGGGAGCCACCACTTCAATGGCGGTTTTACCGGTGTAATACACGGCAAGGCCCGCTGAGCGTACTGTATTTTTGGTTAAAATATAGGTACTGGCCACCGGTAAAAAGACAACCTCTCCTGCCACCACGGCACTGTATTTAGCCACCTGCCAACTCGATGTGGCACCGGGTTTAAATACCCCATGATAAATACCGGTGGCATAACCCGATAACAAGGTCCATAAACCCGTTAAGGAATTAGAGGCCTCACCCGAGTCAGTGTAGGCGCTTTTAAAATCGGTTTCGGCATCACTTAACGCAGTATCCCAATGGGACGTAATATTGCTGCGGCTGGCATCTCGTAGATATTTATAGCTTAAAAACAACTCATTAAAATCTTCCCGTACCCCACTGGAATAACCTGTTGGTACCAACTTTAATGCATCAATACTGGCTTTAGTTGACTGGCCTAAATACACGTAGCCGCTGACCAGTGATTGCCAAGCCTGCTTCGCCGTCTCTTGGCTATATTGCCATTCCAGCTGAGCTAAGGCATGTGTGCCCGCAATTATTTTTTGACTGTTTTGTGTGCCCCCGCTGAATAATTTAGTGGTGGTTTTGCCCGCAGTACGAACATCACTTTGCATGGCTTGACCATATTCAGCCGAGCGCACTACGACCGAATCTTTAACTTTTTGAAGGGCACTGCTGGATGAGTCTATGCTGTGTTCTTTGGCATAGTTAAGGGCTTTCTCGCTTGAGGTAATAATAAACCAGCCATCTTGGTACAAGGACTGCTGACCTTTAAGATTGGCGATCGTTAAGGGTATGACGTCTTTAACCGCCTTTTGTTGAGACGCTGCGGGGTCAATTGCAGCCCAAGCCTGCAGGGGTTGCCCTAAGCATAGGGCCAGCACCAGCCAGTGATAAGTCCGTATCATGTAAAGTCCATTTTTTATTAGTATCGATGTAGCGTAAACAGGTCACAGGAAGTTAAAAATCGTCGCGGCTATCTAAATACAGCGCTTCAACTTTTTCACGGGCCCACTGGGTTTTTCTTAAGAATTTAAGGCTGGATTTAATACTCGGGTCACTATTAAAACAACGGATATCAATACGTTGCCCTAGCTCGTCAAAACCAAAGTGGTCTACCAGCTCGGTAAGGATGGTTTGCAAGGTAAGGCCATGCAGCGGGTTATTAGGTTGGTTTTCCATTATTTAGCGTCTTTGATCAAATATGCTGCGCATTTTAGCAGGTTTACACTGGCCCAGATATGCGTGTACTGGCTAAAACATCTTTAGAGGCTTGGTCTACACTCAAAATGATATGTCCGTTAGGCACATACACAATTCAGGGAAGGAAAATGAAAAACAAACTAAAAGCAGGCTTCAGTGGCGCGGCCTTGGCACTTGCTGCGGCAAGCCTAGTGGGCTGCTCTAGCATGGGAATGGGCATGGATGCCGGCTCTGCAGATTCAGGCGGTACCGCCGAGCTGGTGCACTGTTATGGCGTGAGTAAATGCAAAGGCTTAAACGATTGTAAAACCGCCGACAATGCCTGCGCGGGTAAAGCCAGCTGCAAAGGTCATGGTTTTGTTGCCATGAACGCCAAAGCCTGTACGGATGTAGGGGGTAAAACCAATGATAACTGGCGCGGCACCATCAGCAAAAGCGACTTGATTCATTGTTATGGCGTGAATAAATGTGGCGGCCACAATGATTGTAAAACCGCCGACAATGCCTGTGCAGGAAAAGCCAGCTGCAGCGGCAAAGGTTTTGTAAATGCATCCGCTAAGTCTTGCGAGAGCATAGGTGGCAAAAAAGGCGCGTAACTTGCTCTATTAGTAAAAACCCACAAGGCGACAATTTTTTGTGGCCTGGTGGCACCTGTAAATAGCGATCAATAACAATAACAATTTTAAAATCGAGACACGTCTATGGATGAGCACTTTTTAGGTTATGGCTTGGGCCTGCGCACCGATCATTTTCAGCAGGTTTTAGACGCTCCACCCAATGTTGATTGGTTTGAAATCACCTCAGAAAATTTCTTTGTGGCCGGCGGTAAACCCAAGTATTTTTTGCATGCTATTCGCGAACAATTCCCCATGGTTATGCACGGAGTGTCATTATCTATTGGCGGAACCGACCCTATAAACATGGATTACCTTAAAAACCTAAAAACCTTAGCCAATGAAA
>JAPYOO010000002.1:32979-42464 GCA_029938135.1 Bermanella sp.
ACCGACCCTATAAACATGGATTACCTTAAAAACCTAAAAACCTTAGCCAATGAAATACAACCCAAGTGGGTCAGTGACCATTTATGCTGGACCGGCGTTAACCAGCAAAACAGCCACGATTTATTGCCCCTGCCCTACAATGAAGAAGCCATTAAACATGTAGTGGAGCGGGTTAAAAAAGTTCAGGACTATTTAGGCCGACAAATTTTATTAGAAAATGTCTCAAGTTATATTACCTATTCAGATTCAAGCATGAGTGAATGGGATTTTTTAAATGCAATAGCCCAAGCCGCAGACTGCCATATTTTACTGGATATCAATAATATATATGTGAGTGCCCGCAACCATGGTTTTGATGCGTTGGATTACATATTAGCTATGGATAAAAAGCGCATTCGCCAGTTTCATTTGGCTGGCCACACCGATTATGGGGACTATGTGATCGACACCCATGATCAGGATGTCTGCGACCCAGTATGGGATCTTTACCGAAGCGCATTACAAACATTTGGCCCTATTAGCACTATGATTGAGCGAGACGACAACATACCCACTCTTGAAAACTTAGTTGCAGAATTAGACATTGCCCGCGACATTGCCCAGCAGGTGCTGACACCACAAAGATCCAAGGCCTGTGTATGAGTTCATTATTAGCCACACGCCAGCAGCAACTTATGGCGTACTTGCAAGGCACACAAACCCTAGACCAAGGTTCTATACATTCTCATATTGTTAAACAAGGCAATGTCGACACTGAAAAACGTTTAGGAATCTACCAAAACGCGTATCAATTACGCCTAAAAGAAACCATCGATACCGACCATAATATATTAGGATTGTATTTAGGGGATGATTTGTATGAGGACATGATGAATAACTTCATAGAACGTAACCCAAGTGAGCAGTTTTCTTTACGCCACTTTGCCGACCCGCTAATTGATTTTTTAAACCAACAAGCCCCTTTTAACGAACACCCTCAAATAGCCGAACTGGCCCGTTTTGAGCGCCTACTATTAAATGCGTTTGATGCACTTGATACCTCTAGAGCTAACCTTGAGCAACTTAAAACTACCGCCCCTGAAAAGTGGCCACACATGCAATTACGCTTTCATCCAAGTCTGCAAATATTTGTAAGTGACTGGAATGTGGTTAATATTTGGCAAAATCTAAAACAAGACACCAATCCACCTGAGCCGGTTCTTGAGAAAAATTCATGGCTAGTATGGCGTAACTTTGAGCGACTCACCGAATTCAGGCCCTTAGATTGCGTGGCATTGAATATGTTGAATGGTTTTCAAAATGGACTGCACTTCGAGGATATTTGCCAAGCATTATTGGAGCAGGTGCCCGAACACCAAGTCAGTGAGCGAGCCTTATCTGTTATCGTAAACTGGTTAGAGCTGGGTTTGATTCACAAAATCATTACCGAGCCGGCGTCCTCAATATTGGCGCAACGATAATCACCCATATAAGTCGTCTCATAGTGAAGCCGAATGACTTAAATCACTTAAGTAATTCATGGCCCTCGGGCAACGTACGCGAAATCCACAAAGCCAGTTTATGACGCATACTGGGACCACTGTCTTGGCCCTTAGCAAGTGGCTGAATAAGCTTATCATGTACTAACAAGCGATAAAGGTAGGTTACCTTACTTTTAGCTGAGTCTGTATTTTCAAATTCACCCACACCGCGTTTATTAGCGTAAATTTCACCTACTCGGATAGCTTCAGTTACCAAAGCATCTTCATTTTTTATTTTTTTCATTTACTGCCCGTGCTTTATCGATGAGTAGTGGTGACTGTAATTACATTAGTTACTTTGCCCTATCTTGAATAACTCCACAAGCCTCAAAGGTTGCGCTTATGACTTGTCCATAAATAATCACTATCCTAATGAAACGACGCCACATTTGTGGTGAATTTTTTAGGACTAAAACTGAGTAATAATTGATAAAATACAATATTTGAAATAGCCAATAACGGTATAGCGGCAATCATGCCTAAAATACCAAAAAAGTTTCCAAACACAATAATGCTTAATAACGCCACCAACGGGTGTAAATTGGCAAACCTAGCCACCACCAACGGAATCACCAGTAAATTATCAACTAAATAAGCGACTCCAATAACCAATACGGCCGTGTACATGGCATCAAATCCTACTTCGGGGTTAGCCAATACCAAGTAAAAGGGTGGCAACAAACCCAGGGCGGGCCCCACATAGGGTATCAAGCCCAATACACCCGCAATTAACCCCAATATCACTGGACTATCAAAACCGGCTAACCAAAATCCCGAGGCTGCCACCACCGCTAAGATAGACTGCTGAATTAGTACCGCACGCACATAACCTTGCGTTTGTTTGGCTACTTTAAAATACATCAACCAGCCCAATTCAAAATATTTATTTGGAAGGCTGTTTAGGGATTTATTGCGCAATGATTCAAAGTCTCTTAATAAAAAGAATGTAATAAAAGGCACCAACAACAAAGAACTTGAAATACTCATGACCAAAGAACTGATAGAACTTAAAAAGGAGCCGTTATCCTTCACCAGCCCGGCCAATATATTGGCTTTTAGTTGATCCACTTCTATATGGAATTGCCACTGGGCGAGCTTTTCAGATAACAGCCCCAATAATTCATTAAGGGACTGACCTGCAATGCTGGCCTTGCTTTGCCAAAGCATGGCTTGTTCATTAAATTCAGCCAATATTAAGGAGCCGGGGACCAGTACCACAAACATCATTAAAAATAGAATAGCCATCGCCGACATGTCTCGACGCCACCCCAGGTTAGTCAGCCAATCATGAAGCGGTAATAAACAAACATATAAGGCCAATGATACTAACACCGGAATAATAACCGGGTTAAGCAGCCAAATAAGCACACTGGTAATCACCAATACAAAGGTAAAGCATATTAAGGCTTTTGCCATAGGGGGGATGTGTTTAATCAGCCACATGCGATTGTTCCAATAATGTATTGGTGGACCCTAAACGGTTGGCCATAACTTTGGCGAGATTTTGCATTATTTTTGCCCCTTGCCGCGGTGACCGTGACAATAGGCTTTCAAGCTGAGGTCGCAGAAAAAATACAATTTGAGTATCGCCAGCGGCAATGGCAGTGGCTGTACGCGGGGCCTCTATAACCAACGCCACTTCCCCAAAAAAGTCCCCTTCTTCAAGTTGCGCTAACACCTTTTCACCCATACATATGCGCACACTTCCGCTGATAATGAGTCCGGTGCCTATGCCTACATCCCCCAGTTTAAATACGGCTTCGGTGTTTTCATAACGGCGAATGGCCATATCATTTACCAGTTGCTGGCATTGATTCGCACTTACCCCACTAAAAATAGGCGTGGCCAACCACAAATCACGCACATGCTTTTTTTGTTTATGATCGGGTCTAAATAAATTTTGCCAAAAAGGGGAACCAGCCATATTGCCATCCGTGGGTTAGTTTAAGTTAACAATTTTAATGAACTCACACTATGTACTTTTAAGCAGACCCATAATTCGGCTTAAGTACTAATGCAAACCTGTAGGCACCACCAAACAGTTCACATTTTATGCATTGTTACTCCTAGTTAAGAGTTCAGCATTTTCTCGCGGGTATAAGCATAAGAATAGAACCCCGTTTGTGCTCTGTCCAAACGCGGAAGGGGGAGATAAACACACGTCTTTAAAGCCCCTCAGGCTATATAACAAAACGGTATTACAGAACTTGCCAATATTAGGAATATACGCTCTGTCAATATTGTTCCGCTTTCTAAGCCCTGATAAAATGCTCTTTTAATACAAAACCTTATAAATAAGCTGGCTTTTAGTAGGTTAGCTTATATATGCCCATTCATGTTTGTCTCAATTTTAGTGTGAGATAATTGAGGTGACATTGTTTTTACGTTTAATCCCCTGTGCCATTATTTCTTGCCTACTGACATTACTAAGCGCTTGCAGCAACAAACCAATACAAGCCAATCTCGATCAACATTTACAGTCCACTCTTACATCTAAACTCCTTGAAAAAAGTGCTCATGCATTAGTGCATTTACAGCAGGGAAGCAATGAGTTTAATGGCACATTAGTGTCCGCTTCTGGATTAGTCCTCAGCGTAAGTCATGGTTTAATGAATAATAAAAAGCTCATTAAAGCGAGGTTAATGAATGGCCAGCTCACACAGGCTAAAATATTGTACGACAATCCACAGTTTGATCTGGCCATTTTACAATTGGCCGATGTTTCAAATAGCTTTTATTTACCCTTAGCCACCCAGATTCAAGAAGACATGCCCGTTATTGCCCTAGGTCGCCATCGGCGCCCTAACAGTTTACGTTTTACTTCAGGAAGTATAAAAACAGCCTGGATTAACTTAGCTAACATGGAAGTAAGTAATTTAGAAATGGGGAACATTGCGGTGCAAAATGCTGTTTTTCACACAGCTCTTACTCAACAAGGATTTTCTGGTGGACCATTGATCAATCTAAAAGGGGAATTAGTGGCCATTAATAGCGCCATTTTAGATACCAAAGACGTCACTCTTTCCATTGCTCTTAATGTCGAAAACTACACGGCACTGTTAGCGGCCATTAAAAATGGCACAGATAAACCGGTTTTACCAAAACTTGAATCATTAGAGCAGCGTCTTGATTTTTTACTGGCGGGTCTCACGCGTCACGGGCGCCAAAATAATATTGACTTAGACACTCTTGAACTTATTTCAGTTAAGATTAAACAAACGGCATTACAGTTAAATAATTCAGGGGATATGTCGGAGCGGCAGTTAAGCAATTGGGTATGGAAAGGATTTATTGATAACGTTCAAAACAACCGTAGATAATGGCAAGGGACAAATCCAAGTGCCAATGCATTATCAATGCACTTGGATTATTTAATTTACAGATTAGTTACTTGTTTTTGCAAACTTCAGCAATAGATAACCCAACACCCCTGACAAAACTGAGGCAATTAAAATAGCCAGCTTATCGGTGTAGTTAAATAACGTATCGTCTACAAATGCTAATGAGACAATAAAAAGGCTCATAGTAAACCCAATACCGGTTAATACCGACACGCCATATAACTGCTGCCAATTACTATCTTCAGGTAATTTTGCCCATTTAAGTTTTATGGCAATGGCACTGAATCCAAATACACCCAACTGTTTACCCACAAACAATCCCAACATAATACCCAGAGGCACAGAGCCTGACATTTGATCCAGTGAAATATTGGTGACGTTCACCCCTGCATTTACAAACGCAAATAGCGGCAGAATAAAGAAGGCAACCCAAAAATGCAGACCATGCTCAATTTCCTTAAGCGGTGAAAACATTTCGCCATCCTCACCTTTTGCATTTAAAGGAATGGTAAAGGCTAATGCAACACCCGCTAAGGTTGCGTGAACACCCGACTTAAGCACACTAATCCAAAGAACAATGCCTAAAATAAAGTAGGCTGCCTTTTTAGCCACACCAAAGTAATTCAGTGCCATTAAGCCTAACAAGGCGCCCATGGCCACGCCGATAGAGAGTGTCGATAATTCGGTGGTATAAAAAAGTGCAATGATAACAATGGCACCTAGATCATCAATGATCGCCAGCGCCATTAAAAATATTTTAAGTGACATGGGCACACGATTACCCAGTAACGACAAAATACCCAGGGCAAAGGCAATATCGGTGGCGGTCGGAATGGCCCAGCCACTTACTGCCACTGGATCATTTATATTAAAGTACAAATATACGGCCGCTGGCACCACCATACCGCCAATGGCGGCAAAACCAGGTAAAGCAATCTGGCTTAATGAAGACAAATGCCCTTCTAATATTTCACGCTTAACCTCTAAGCCTATCAGCAGAAAAAATACCGCCATTAGGCCGTCATTCACCCAATGATAAAGGGATTTATCTAAGTGTAAGGGACCTACGCGGATCTCTACTGGGATATGCAAAAACGAATCATAGTAGGCTGACAAAAAGCTATTACTCAGCAATAGCGCCAATATGGTGGCAAAGATCAATAAGATGCCACTGGCCGATTCGTTCTCAATAAATTCTTTGATTATTTTCATTTAATTCCTAATTCAATGGGCAATATTGCACACCAGCAGCATTGGACACAAACCGCCAACAAAGGTTCCGAGAACTGCGTACTTAAAAGAACAGACTCCATAAATCATAGCAGATTGATTACGGATTAAATTAATGTTGCGCCTTGCGCCAACGTGCCGGCGTGGTACCAAAATGGCGTTTAAATAACCGCGTAAAATGTCCGGGGTCTTCATACCCCACTGCCCAGGAAACCTCTGACACCTTCTTTTGACTGTAACTAAGCATGTCCTTGCCCTGCTCAAGGCGTAACAGCTGTAAAAACTGCATGGGGGTCTCACCGGTGGCATCTTTAAAACGACGTTTAAACGTCCTAAGACTCATATTGGTTTTACTGGCCAGCATTTGTAACGTGACGTCCGTGGCAAAGTGAATTTCTAACCATTGCTGGACTTGTAAGATGCTCTCGTCTTGATGATAGGTTTGACCACCCACCGCAATGAACTCCGATGAATACTCCCGCCTAAAATCCATTAAAAACGTTTTCTCAATGGCCTGCGCCACGCTGGTAGAAGACATACGGGCCAATAAGTGAACAATAACCTCTAGGGCAGCATTCATTCCTGCCACACAATAAAGCCCCCCTGTTGCCGTGATAAAACGCTCTTTTCTAAAATCTACGTTAGGGTAACGTTTGGCAAACGCGTCATGTTGATGCCAGTGAGTGGTGCAAATACGGCCATCCAGCAGACCTGCCTCTGCCAATAAAAAAGAGGCCGTGGTCAAAGCCAAAATAGGTACCCCCAATTCATGCCAGCGACGCAGCTGCGGAAATAGCTTCGTTTGTTGTGACACGATGACCTCAGGGTCCCCCCATAAGGCGTGCAAGATCACTAAGTCGGTCTCAGGTAACGCATCAATGTCGCCATCTGCCGGCATCTGCATACCACTAAACGACTCAACAGGTTTACCATCTAGGGTAAATAATTCAACGACTATGGCCTGCCCTAATGCCTTTTCTTGCATCATTGAGGCAAACGCCCATACATCCTGGGTAATGCCTAACCCTAAGCTTAAGGTGGGTGAACATCCGTAAAACGTCACATGCTTTAAAGCCATTTAGCCCCCCACTTTCATACCAGTAATTTGTCATTATTAACCATTATGGCCCTTTTCACCATTTTTAAGACCCCTATGACCCCTTTAAAATCCCAAGAAAAGATTATGATTAATTCACCCAATAAGAATATGGAAGCCCAAGCATGATCTTTACTCCTGAACATATGGCCTTGCGCAAAACGGTTAGCGACTTCGTTGACAAAGAACTAGACCCTTTTGTAAACGAATGGGAAAAAGCCGGCCGCGCCCCTTTACATGAAATTTTTAAAAAAATGGGCGACCTAGGTTTGTTGGGCATTTCAAAGCCAGTAGAATTTGGCGGCATGGGTTTAGATTACAGTTACCAACTGTCCTTTGCTGAAGAAATTGGCCGCGCCTTTGGCGGCTCGGTTCCTATGGCTATTGGTGTGCAAACTGATATGTGTACACCCGCCCTAGCACGTTTTGGCAGCGATGAATTAAAACGTGAATTTTTAGAGCCATCCATTAGTGGTGATCTAGTAGGTTGCATTGGTGTGAGTGAGCCCAACGCAGGCAGTGACGTGGCCGGTTTAAAAACCACCGCAAAAAGTGATGGCGACGACTACATCATTAACGGCAGTAAAATGTGGATCACCAATGCCACCCAAGCCGACTGGATTTGCCTACTGGCCAATACCAGTGAAGGACCGGTTCATGCCAATAAATCACTGATTATTGTGCCCATGAATTCTAAAGGCATTACCGTATCCGACCCTATCGATAAAATTGGCATGCGCGCCAGTGACACCGGACAAATCTTTTTTGACGACGTGCGAGTGCCCAAACGTAATTGTGTAGGGGAAGAAAACAAAGGCTTTATTTTACAAATGATGCAGTTTCAAGAAGAGCGCATGTACGCCGCCGCCGGTGGTTTAAAAAGTATGGAGCGCATGATTGAGCTGACCATTGAATACACTCGGGAACGTAAAGTGTTTGGCTCGCCTTTAATTAACAACCAAATTATTCACTTTAAAATGGCCGAATTGCAAACCGAAGTAGAAGCCTTACGTGCATTGGTTTGGAGCGCATGCGAGCAACATATTCAAGGTGAGGATGCCACTCGATTGGCTTCCATGGCTAAACTTAAAGTAGGTCGTTTATGGCGTGAACTCACCGACAGCTGTTTACAGTACTGGGGCGGCATGGGCTTTACGTGGGACAACCCTATTTCTCGCGCCTATCGTGATACCCGTATTTTATCCATCGCCGGCGGCGCCGACGAAGTCATGTTAAGCATCATTGCCAAGTACATGGATATCATGCCTAGACCTGGTAAATAAATTTTAGCTCTCCTTAAGGTCGCGATTTAAAAATCGTGACCTAGCTCAAAACTTAATAGTAGGATTATAAATAAATGGCCATCCCTGAATTATTTAAAAATAAATTAAGTTTGCCGGTAATTTGCGCACCCATGTTTTTAATTTCGGACCCAAAGCTGGTCATCAGTGCCTGTAAAAACGGTATTGTGGGCACGTTTCCCGCGTTAAATACTCGGCCGCAAGCAATGCTAGATGATTGGTTAACACAAATTAAAAATGAATTAACCCAGTTCTCCCAAGATAACCCTCACTTACCTGTCGCCCCTTTTGGCGTAAACCAAGTGGTACACCCTTCTAATTCCCGATTAAAAGCGGATCGTGAATTAGTTAAAAAGCATAAAGTACCGTTTGTCATTACCAGCCAAGGAAACCCCAGTGAAATCGTAGAAGAAGTCCATGAATGGGGCGGCGTTGTATTTCATGATGTGATTTATGCTAAGCACGCTAAAAAAGCCATCGCTGCCGGCGTTGACGGCTTAATTATTGTGGCTGCGGGTGCGGGTGGTCATGGTGGCACCACCAATCCGTTTGCGTTAATCCGTGAAATTCGTGAATTTTGGGAGGGCCCAGTGGCGTTGGCTGGTGCTATTAATGATGGACAAAGTATTCGTGCCGCCGAAGTACTCGGAGCTGACTTTGCTTACATGGGTACACGTTTCATTGCCACCCAAGAAGCACAGACTCCCAGCGGTTACAAAGAAATGTTAGTAGAAGCGAATGTTAGCGATGTTATTTATACCGACTTTTTTACCGGTGTTCATGCTAACTACTTAAAAGCCTCTATAGAAGCGCAAGGCCTAGATGTGACCACTATGGATGGGAAAAAAGAAGTGGATTTAGATTTGGGCAAACCCAGAAGCTGGAAAGATATATGGAGTGGCGGTCATGGCACTGCCGGTATTAAAACTATTCCCACCATGGAAAATTTAGTTAAAGACCTTAAAGCAGAATACCGCAGCGCCTTAGAAAAACCTGG
>JAPYOO010000002.1:42564-43770 GCA_029938135.1 Bermanella sp.
TATTAAAAACCCTTCACGGCTAATACAAATAGGTCACTGTAATCCTGAGCTGTTAACGCAACAGGATTAGTGGCTGACGTTGCATCCAGTGATGCCAAACGCCCTATTTCTTCACTGCGTTCACTGGTTAAACCAATCTCGCTAAGTGCATTAGGAATACCTAATTGCGCACGAAACTGCATTAACCAACTAAAAAAACTATCAAACCCCGCGGGTAATTCTAGCACTGAACACACTACGTCTATTTTTTCGACAATAGCAGCTTTATTTCGCTGTAATACAAAAGGCAACAGTATCGCGTTTAATAAACCATGATGTTTATCAAAAATGGCCCCTAGCGGATGAGCCAATGCATGCACCCCCCCTAAACCTTTTTGAAAGGCTGTGGCCCCCATGGTTGAGGCACACAACATATGGCCCCGTGCTAAAAGGTTTGAACCGTCCTTGTAAGCCTGGGGTAAATATTCTTTTATCAGTCGCATGGCTTGTAAGGCAATGCCATCCGCCATGGGATGGTAACCAGGTGCCAAATACGCCTCTAAATTGTGCACAAATGCATCAAGGCCGGTAGCCGCAGTAATATGGGCGGGCAATCCCGTTGTTAACTCTGGGTCTAATAATACCTGCGCCGGCAACATGTTAGGGTGAAATATAATTTTTTTAGTGTGTGTATTATCATCCACAATAACCGAAGCTCGCCCTACTTCAGAGCCCGTGCCAGCGGTAGTGGGAATCGCAATAACGGGGGCCATGGCCGCCACGTTCACGTTTAAATAATTGTCACCCACATCTTCAAAATCCCAAATACTGCGATCCTGCCCCACCATTAAACCCATGGCTTTGCCCGCATCCAAGGCACTGCCACCACCGATGGCAATAATACCATCGTGTTTACCTTGTTTATAAACCTGCACACCATCACTAATATTCTGACCATTTGGATTGGCTTTCACCGATGAAAAAAGCGCTGATGCCTTTACTGTGTTATTTATGCTTTTTATAAATTCAAATTTGGCTAAGCCATTGTCGGTGACAATTAACGGTGTGTGAATATTCATGTTGTCGCAAATTTCCTGCAACTCACTTACACGGCCGCCACCAAATTTAATTTGAGTGGGGTAATTCCAATTGCTATGGGGTAATGATTTCATACTATGTCCCTAAGAAAACCGATTCCACTCTTCTTAACCCAATAAAAAGGCTTAA
>JAPYOO010000002.1:43870-50270 GCA_029938135.1 Bermanella sp.
CTTAACCCAATAAAAAGGCTTAATTAGATAATTTCAAAATAACGATCCATTTCCCATTTAGAAATGTGTTTACGATATTCACGCTCTTCCCATTCACGGCTCATGGCAAAGTGATCCACAAAGGCATCACCAAAATACTCACGGGCCATCTGTGACTTTTTTAGGCGCTGGGCTGCTTGCCATAGGGTTCTTGGCAGTGTGAGCTCTTCGGGGAAAGTAACATCGTAGGCATTGCCTTTCACCATGGGCATTAACGGGCATTTATTTTTAACCCCCCATAACCCAGAAGCAATCACCGCCGACAATATAATATAAGGGTTAGCATCGGCGGCGCCTATTCGGTGCTCTAAGCGTTGTGAATTTTCACTGCCCGGAATAATTCTAATGGCACAGGTACGATTATCAAGACCCACACTGGCATCGGTGGGTGCCCAAAATCCGGGAATAAGTCGGCGATAAGAGTTAATGGTGGGGGCGATCATGCTTAACAGTTCTGGCATGAGCTTTTGCTGGCCCGCCACAAAGTGCTGCATAAGTTCACTCATATTATCGGGCTGGCTTTCATCATAAAAAAGGCCTTTACCATTAGCGTCTTTTAACGACAAATGTATGTGGCCACTGGAGCCGGGCATTTTTTCATTCCACTTGGCCATAAACGTGGCCATCTTGCCCTGCTTTTGCATGGCAATCTTAGTAAAGGTTTTAAACAGTGATGCTTTGTCGGCGGATTCTAGTGCTGTGTCGTAAGCAATGGCCGCTTCCATTACGCCTGGACCGGTTTCTTCGTGCAAACCTTCTATGGGTAAATCCATGGCTTCACACATGCTTAACAAGCTTTTATAGGTGGATTCTTCCACGGTATTGCGGATCACCGAGTAACCAAAATCGGAGGGCGCCATAGCATCTAGATTTTCATATTTTTTATCACGAATAGACTGAGGGGTTTCATTAAAAACAAAAAACTCGTATTCAAAACCGGTTAAAACTTTAAACCCCATGTCTTCTGCTTGCTTTAATACCCGTCGCAGTAATGCCCGCGGGCAAATACTTTCGGCTTCACCACTGAACTCCCCTAAAAAAAACAAATCATTGTTTTCCATGGGCATAGGGCGACAGGTTTCAGGTAACAACCGCACTTTGGCATCAGGATAGCCGGTATGCCACCCTGTATATTGGCTATTGTCGTAAAGCTGGTCACGCATGTCCCAGCCCAACACCACATCACAAAACCCAAAACCACTGTCTAGTGACTCTAAAAATTTAGCCTTAGACATGTATTTTCCGCGCAAAATGCCGTCTATATCAAACACACCCACTTTCACATGGGTGCAACTTAGGCTTTGCACCAACGCACGGGCCTGTTCGCTGGTTTTAATGTCCCTTGGATTCATGCTGCCTCCCCCCCTAATGGCTGTTTAAAATCAGCAATTTAAGCCAACGTTAACTCCTTTATATAGGCTAGGCGGGACACGTGATTCAAGCAAATTTTAGAGGTGATTTGGGCAAGGATTTGCAGCATTTATTCAAAAAAGAAGACACGATGAGCCAGCCTAATATGGGCGGCTCATACAGAACAAAAAATTAAGAATACGCCGCCGCTTTTAGATACGCAGGACGCGCTTGCATACGTGTCAAATACGCTTGAGTATTTGGGTAATGCTTCAACATAGAAAGACTGGCGGCAATGCCTAACATAACAGTCATCATAATATCGGCGGCACTAAATTCATCACCGCCAAAATAGGTTGCATCTGTTAAACGTGATTCTATGTAAGAAAAATCAAGGTGCAATTCTTTCTTAATATAACCATCTAAAGGCTTAGCCCCACGCTCTTCCATGCTCATTAACATACTGGTAATTACCGGCAGTGCCAAAGAGCCTTCAGCAAAATGCAGCCATTCAAGATACGCATAATAATCTTTACTATCTGGTTGTGGACGTAAACGCTGATCACCATAGGTATTTAAAATGTATTCCATAACAGCGCCCGATTCACACAGGGTAATATCGCCATCTACAATCACTGGCGCTTTAGCCAATGGATGAATCGCTTTTAAACTGGCGGGCGCCAAATGAGTGGCCGCATCACGAATATGCGCTACCACTTCATAGGGGGCTTGCAGCTCTTCTAACAACCACAATACGCGAGTAGACCGCGACTGATTAAGATGGTGTACGGTAATCATATAAAGTCCTTAATATGTAATTAATGCAACAAGTCTAAACAACACAAACTTGTTGCATGCTTTCTATAACGCGGCTTCTAAAATTTCGCGGCTGATGTCTAGCGTCACGTCACGTTTTTCGCCTAGGGCGGTCATGCCGTGTTGTTCTAATTTTTTTAATATTTCGTCAATATCACTGGCACCCAGATCAACGTCTTTTAAAGAGGTTGGTGCTTGCATCGCTTTAAAAAACTGCTCGGTTTTAACAATGGCTTGCTCAATACGAGCATCGTCATCACCTTGCGTGATATGCCACACACGCTGCGCATATTGCAGTAATTTGTCGCGTTTATTAACACGTCGGTTTCGTAACACCGATGGCAAAAGAACAGACAAAGTACGTGCATGGTCAATATTGTAAGAACCCGTTAATTCATGGCCGATCATATGTGTCGCCCAATCTTGCGGTACACCTGCGCCAATCAAGCCATTTAACGCCATCGTCGCCGACCACATTAAATTACCGCGCACCTCTAAATCTTCGCGAGTATCAGCCGCCAATGCCTTAGGGCCATCTTCGATAAGGGTTTGCAATAATCCCTCACAGAAACGATCTTGAACTTTGGCATTTACGCTATAGGTAAGGTATTGCTCAACGGTATGTACAAAGGCATCCACCACACCATTGCTTACTTGGCGATCCGACAAGGTCAACGTAACCGATGGGTCCAATATCGCAAAGGCTGGGCGCACTAATTTACTGGCAAACGGTAATTTATTACCATTACGGGTGACCACAGCACCGGCATTGGTTTCAGATCCGGTGGCGGGCAAGGTTAATACTACGCCCAACGGTAAGGCCGCATTAACACGAGCACGTTTGGCAATAATATCCCAAGGATCATCACCCTCAAACAACGCAGCCGCGGCAATAAACTTACTGCCATCAATAACAGACCCGCCGCCCACGGCCAGCAAATAATCCACTTTATGTTCTTTAATAACGGCTAACGCTTTAACTAAGGTGTCGTACGTTGGGTTGGGTTCAATGCCTGAAAATTCAAACCACTCGTGTTCCGACAACGCAGCAGCCACTTGATCAAAGATGCCATTATTTTTAATGGAGCCACCACCATAAACAACCAATACGCGGGCGTTACTGGGGATTTCTTTTTTAATGGCCTCTATTTGGCCCTCACCAAAATGAATTTTTGTTGGGTTGTGAAAGCTAAAATTCAGCATCTTTTATCCTTGTATAAAGTGGCGCATAATTATTTATCCGCCCTTTAGGGTATTTATTTACTAAGGTGATCAACTAATTTTTGCGCCGCCAACTCTGAACTGGCTGGATTTTGACCGGTAATAATTAATCCATCTTGTACCGCAAAAGCATTCCAATCGTCAGCCTTTTGGAAGTCACCGCCTAGTTTTACTAGTTCGTCTTCCAGTAAAAATGGCACGATGTTTGTTAGCTGTACGGCTTCTTCTTCGGTATTAGTAAATCCAGTTACCAAGCGTTTAGCGACAATTGATTCGCCTTGTGGTGTTTTTGCTTTAAGTAAGGCGGCTGTGGCATGGCACACGGCGGCTACTGGCTTATTGCTATTAAGAAAGTCTTCAATCAATTTAATAGATTCAACATTATCAGTTAGATCCCACAATGGACCATGACCTCCTGGGTAAAATACAGCGTCAAAGTCGCGGGCTGTTACGCTAGACAATATTTTAGTGTTGGCCAATTGTGTTTGTACCTCAGTGTCTTCATCAAAACGCTTAGTTGAAGCCGTTTGAAAATCTTCTAATTCACTTTTTGGATCAACCGGAGGTTGGCCACCGTTTGGCGAGGCAAGCGTAATGTTGAAACCCGCATCTTTAAACTGGTAATAAGGCGCGGCGAATTCTTCTACCCAAAAGCCGGTTTTTTCACCCGTATCTCCCAGTTCACTGTGGGAAGTTAATACCATTAAAATATTTTTGCTGGCCGTCATAATGATTTCTCAAGTTGCGTGTTAGGGGGGCCCTAATCAATGCAAGCAGTCTAGGCCCCTTTAAGTGTTCTAACAATAGCAATAAATATGACTACATTGATTCAATAATTGATACAATACTAGGTAATTCAGCCCCACCACCCACAAGGCCCCTATGGACATCTCGTTTGAACAGCTAAAAAGCATGGTGGTGTTTGCACAAGTCGTGGAGCAAGGCAGCCTTACAGCGGCCGCCAAGCACATAGGATTGTCGCGGGCGGTGGTGAGTTACCACATTAAAAAGCTGGAAACACACTTACAAGTCAAACTCCTTAACCGCTCTACTCGCAGCATTGCCCTTACCGAAGCAGGCCAAGGTTATTATGAACGCTGCCGGGTTATTGCTGAACAAGCCGAGCAAGCCAATCGACACATTGAGAACCTTAAAAATGAGCCTGTTGGCAAATTAAAAATTACGTGTCCGGTAAACGTGGGTCTACAAACGATTGTTCCGGCTCTAAATGACTTTAAAAAACGTTACCCCAGCATTGAACTGGATGTGATGCTTACCGATGAAGTCGTGAACATTTTGCAAGAAGGCATTGATTTGGCCATACGTGGCGCCCCGCTGCCGGACTCTGGTTTACAAGCCAGTAAGCTATCTACCCTGCCCACTATTTTATGTGGCTCGCCTGAGTATTTTAATAAACATGGACGCCCCACTAAACCGGCACAATTAGATCAACATGATTGGGTTATTTACAAACGTACGTCCGGCACACTGGAGCTGACTCAAGGTAGTCGCTCATACAGCATTAAGGTAAAAGGCAGCATCAGTACTAATAATGCGGCGGCTCGAACGGCTTTTGTTGAGGGTGGCCATGGCTTAGGGCGCATTCCTACGTACGATGCCATGCCCAAAATTAAAAGCGGAGCACTAGAGTCGATCTTGGATGACTACCAACTGGCCAGTATTAATATTTACGGTGTTTTTCCGCCAGGTACGGCAGATTCTAAAAAGTTACGATTACTGATTGATCATCTAAAAGAGTTTTTTGCCAAGCAAGAGATTAAAACCAGTGGCCATAAACTGAATTAACGGCTTTAAACCCTAATAATAGTGGCCACATGCGTGAGCCACATTTTATATTTTTTCTTGCTGTGCTTTTATAAGCGCCGCTAAACACTGCTGTGCTAACAAACCGCTATTAATGTTTTGCAGCGGTATACCTGAAATAGAAAGCCCTAAATCAAACGACAGTAATAAATCAGCCCAGTTTTCAATGGGGCTACTGGCGGGCACAGTGCCGTCCTCTACCGCCGCCTGCAGATTATTAAGGTATAAAGTGCGCAGCCATTTGGCAAAATCATTGGCCATGTCAAAACCTTTTTGTGGCACCGCGTGGCGATTATTCAATGTATTCACCATCATGCAGCCATGATAATCACTGCCAAATTGAATGACGTTAAAATAATCATAAATGTTTTGCAGCGCCGATTTTTTACGGGCCAGGTTGCCCTGATACATCTCACGGGCCAAAGACAAATAATGCTCTAGGGATTCACAAAACAAACCCTCTTTGCCATCAAATTCGCTGTACAAGCTAAAGCGGTTAAGGCCGGTGTGCTCCACCAGTTCTTGCAGATGTGCACCCTCATACCCCTTACGCCAAAACACTTCCATGGCCTTATTAAGCACTTCTTTTTTGTCGTATTGTTTTTTTCTGCCTCTTGCCACTTATCCTCCCGGGCCTTTTATTCACTGAGCCTAGCACTAACATAATATCATTATACACCTATCGTTCTGTTTTTCATTGCATAACTGAACGGTAGGTGTTTAAATAATTAGACACCTATCGTTCATAAATTAAAAATGAGACATTACTTACCATGACATTTAAGGCATTCACCATGAAAACCCCACTACCCCTGATATTACTATTAAGCCTATTTACCCTTGCCAGCCACAGCCATGCGCAAACGGTAGAGCTTGCCTATTTCAAACAAAATAGTGGTGTGAGCGAACAACAAATTTTAAAGGCGGCTAAAGCCATGGAAAGCACCATTAGCCAATGGCAGGGTTTTGAATCCCGCGAGCTAGTGCACTTAGGTGAAAACAAATGGGTAGATATCGTGCACTGGAGCAATATGGAATCGGCATCAGCCGCCGCACAAAAAGCCATGAACAGTCATGTATGTTTAACGTTTTTTGCACTGATTGAAAGCACACAAGATGACATGCACCACGGCGAGATAAAGCTGAAGCA
>JAPYOO010000002.1:50370-52726 GCA_029938135.1 Bermanella sp.
CCCCACATAGTCACTGCTCATGGGGAATTCAAAATAACCTGCCACCGGAAAGTGGTCCGATAAATCCCAGCTACCCCAATGTTCATCCGTAATACTGCGAGGCGTAAGCAAGGTATTTGTGGATTCAAATGGCACCAAATGTTCATTGCTATACAACACATAATCCAAGTACTCGTTGTATTGAGCTTCGGCGTATATGTTGACTAAACCGGCATACGAGAATTCAAACTCACCCATCGCACGAGGTTCAGTGGCATTTAACAGCGTTAAAAAATCCTGATGCTCGGCAGGAAAGTTTACTTTGTCTACGTTAAAGTCGCCGGCCATAATCACAGGTTCATGGGATGGAATATTTTTACTGTCTACAAACGCTTTAAACTGAGCCAGTTGAGCAAAGCGAACAGCGATGTCTTCAGGCGTGGTATAGGCGTGTGTATGGGTGCCAAAAATATGAAAGTTATTGGCGCCCTTAGTGATCTGCGCATAGTTAATACCTTTACCGGCAAGGCAACCATCGGTGCGACATGCGTCATACACCACGTCGTCATGTGCCTTCATGGGCCAACGACTGGCGATAAAAGATCCACCCGTTAGTAACTTACCCAACTGCCACGGGATGTCACTTTGGTATGGGTATTCAGCTTTTAAGTCATCACGGAAACGTGCAGTTAAATACGGATCAAACACTTCTTCAAACACCACTACGTCATAGCCTTTAGTCACTTCAATAATAGTATCTAAACGGTTACCGGTATTCTTGGCGGTGATGCCCGGCAGTAACGCCCAAGTATTGTAATTTAATACACTTAACTGATTACTGTATTGAGGAACGTGGGCTGGTTGAACGGCGTCATGAATAACATAACGAATGTCGTCGCCAGCGGCACGGGCGTATTCAGACCTAAAAGCCAGCGTTTGCTGTGCGCCTAGGTCAATATTGTGTATATCGCGATCGTAATGCCATGGGTCTTGTTGCGCCGACAGCCACATTTTACTAAAGGTCATAGTGCCCTTTAGTTTTTGGGTAAGCGTTAGAGTTTCAGACTGGGTTTGCACACGGGTGGTGAAAATATATTCCTTGCCCCACTTAATGCCCTGATCACGGTTAAAGCGCAGAAACTTCACGGTAGCCAGCGGGGCCACTTCGGTGGCCAATTGCTGCCACTGGTCGCCCTGCACAATATTTTTGTGCCCACTTTGTACGGTATCTATAGAAAGGGTTTGCATAGTACTGTTGGTTAAATAAACATAACTTTCAGCAAAGCTGAGCGGACTCAGCAACAGCAAAAGATAGAGAGTGTAGCGTTTTAAAAGCATAAGAATGCCTCCTGATTTTTATTATTAGTATGATGAGAGAATGTTACAACCTAACCATAAATTCAATCACTCACTAAAAACAGGACACGCAAGACACATGCACTCTCTTATAAAGACAGCCATTGGACATTGTGCTTAATAAAAACAACTTGATCGCGCCGCCCGAGCCATTTCCCGCACACTAGCCAGTTATAGCCCCGGCTAAACCACAGTCTTTTAAATTAAACATTCACACAAAGAGGGGTAAGGCGCGATCGCACTAAGGTAATAAAGGCGGTTAACTTTCAGTAAGGCAGGTTATTAAGAACGAGGTTTGGACAATTTAATTAAATAACGCTCATAAATTTTTTCATAGGTACCATTATCTTGAATGGTTTTAAGGGCGACATTAAATTGCTGGCATATTTTTTCATCCTGAAAACCCATGTGTGAATAAATAGCCGGCAATACGTCATGAAACGTAAAATCTTGGGCGGTGACAGTTAAAGGGGTTACATCTTTTAAGCTCAGTAAAAATATGAACATATCCCCCACACTTACATCTGCTTTATTACTAATAAGCGTTTTGGCCTGCATGCTCGGGCGGGCCACCTCATGGTAGGTGCCATTTTGAGTATACTTTTGAAATGTCTCACCAAAGAATACTTTAGCGCCTTGGAAGGTTATAACGTGTTTACCTTCTAGATCAGCTAAAGAGTTGATGACTAACTGCTCACTGCGCTTAGAGACGATAATATCGCGAAACCGAAATACCGGATCTGAACGGCACGCCTTAAGCTCAACTGAATTAAATACGTTGGCCACCGCATCCAGCTTCTTCTTAGAGAACTCATGCCACAGACGCTTATTTGAGTAACCAAAGTGATATCTGGGTTCAAGCCCGGGGATTTCATCAAAAATGGCATTCACAATATCGGTAAAAATGCCGGTTTGACCCTTTTCAATGAAATAAGGCTCAAAATTGCCCATGCCAATGGTGACAGGTTGCGAAAACGCCAAAGAAGCCGACATGGCCAAGCACACAAACACTGCTCGCAGG
>JAPYOO010000100.1 GCA_029938135.1 Bermanella sp.
CAGTAAACTTATGATGATAAAAATGACTACAGCGCAATAGCTTTTTTATAGCCGTTCAATACAAGCTCACCTTTACCCATAAAAAATTTAGGTTTAAACAATAATACCCCGCAGTGAATAAGCAGACCGCATAATAATCAAAGAAAAACATTTAAATTTAAAACACTATCGCCAGTTCAGCCGCCTAAAACTCAAAACTCAAACCAAGCTGAAATCGCGTTTTATCTTCATAAAGACTCAGTGTCTGCACATAAAAATCCGAAGATAAATCTCGTTGAAAACTAGCACTCACTTCCATTTCATAACTTGATATATTAATCGTTTTGGCCAAACGACCATCAATACGTTCAATTAAAGATCGAGTAGCTATTACCTCATTCAATTGATCCAGCTTATCAGCCTTCATATATGTAAAGGTAGAATTTATTTGCCAAGGCCACCTTTGCAACCAAGATAATGTAGTCGTAGTTTTTGCATAAATTCTTAATAATACAACTTCTTGGGATGCGTCAGAATTGGAGAACGCCTCAACAAATGCGGCGTTCCAACGAATACGGCCCTTTTCCCAAGGCGTAAAGTTCAACATCCATTCTATTCCTTCAAAGCGGATGCTTATATCCTCATCTGTAGTGAATTCCCCAAGTCTTAATGATTGATAATACACATCGGCTAAGTGTTCATGAAAAATACGTACATCACTTTCTAAATCTAACCAAGCCAGCTTTCCGTAATAGCCAATTTCATAAGACTCTATAAATTGATGATCGAGTGTATTGGGCCCCTGCTGGTTTTGATAAAAGGTTGTACCATTTAAGGGCGCGGTACTGGTGGCACCATCCAAAGTAAACGACCAATCTGCATTTTGTTCAAACATGTCGGGGCTGCGCACCGACTCACTATAAACCGCGCGCAATGACTGACTGGGTGTTAATTTGTAATTTAGTGCCACTCTGGGTGCGTATACAAAATCGGCATTGCTTTCTTTTTCGGTCATTAAACCTAAATGCACATTAATATTGTTTGTTGCTTGCCAGGTGGCACTGCCAAATATTCGCGCGGTATTATTATTGATCCTGCCACCCAAGTACGTTTGCGAATCTGCCGCATCGCGGCGCAAGCTGACACCACTAACAAATGTTAATTCAGGTGAATAAATATAGGTATCTTGTATTTCTACGTCAAAGCGATATTCATCCATATCAGCATTGATCGTACCGCTAACAGGTACCTCTGTATTACTGGTATTTGGGTAGCGAGAATTGTATGAACTGGCGTGGGTTTGTTGCGATGCAGGTAAAGAGGCTATGTAATCTCCTACTAATGCAAGCCCAGTCCCTTCCATCCCCACCGACGTAAACACATCCGCTAATTTATACATATTTAGTAGGCCAATATTATTTTTATCATCACTACTAAGCGCACTGTAATAATCGGTAAATATGGATGGATCCCCGGCTCCTAGTGCCTCTTCTATTTTTAAAGTAGCGGTGGCCACCTGCACACTCTCGCCTTCTACTGCTGCCGAATTTAATTTAAATAACTCCCGTAAACTGTCATCGAGATACGCCACTTCCACCCCGGCCACGTCTATTTGTTGGCGCTGACTATACTGAGTAGCATACGCCTTAACTTGCAACTGATGTTTATGACTGTAATCTCGAGTCCAACGCAAACCTAGTTCCAATCGATTTTCATCCACTTTATTCTGATTGGTTTGATAGCTTACTTGATCGGACAATTCTTTAGTGGCATGTAAATATACAATAGAAGTTTCCAAGTCTCCTACCGAATCTAACTGCCGGTGAGTTTCTATATCAATAAATTGTGCCTTGCGATGGTCATTCTGATTTTCAAATCCATCATCTGTTTTTTGACTAAACGACACTCTGTAATCGGTATTGCCAATCACCCCCCCTTCTTTTAAATAAACGTTTTTTTCGCCGTTATTGCCTTTTTTAACCGACACAGTAGAGCCATACGTATCGGCGGGGTGTTTGGTTAAAATATTTATAATGGCTTGATAAGCATTGGAGCCATAGCTGGCGGCATTGGGGCCCCGTACAATTTCGATGCGGCTAATATCTTCCAGTGCTACCGGCATTTCAAACCAACTAACCGCCGCGACTACGCTGCGATACATTGATCGCCCGTTCACCAATACTTGCAAGTTTTTAGGGAAGGCGGCTGGCCCGCCATGATAGTGAACCGCATCACTATTGTTATTACGGTCGGGCCCCACCATCATGCCGGGCACATACCTAAGTAATTCAGAAAGTGACGTTACCCCCAGTTGTTTAATGAGGTCGGCATCAAGAATAGTCACACTGGCGGGAACATCGGCCTGATGCTGCTGAATGCGTGTGGCGGTTAATACCACTGGCATAGAGAACTCTTCAAATTCGGGCAAATCATTAAAACTGCCAAAACCCATTTCTGGCTGCGACCAAACACTTACACTAAAAACTAAACTGAAAACAAGCCAAACAAACAACAGGTTTTTATACATTTTCACCACACCCAAAGATGCACCCCAAAGGTTAACCGCCCATTTATCCAAAAGGGATGAAAGTTGGGTCAATTAAGCCAGTTAATTTTGAGTATAGATGAGATTTTCAAAGAGCCATGTTTGTTGGCAATAGTTTTGTTACTGCCATAACAGGGCTCATCTAGAAAAAGAGCCCTAAGTAAGTGCTAAGCCGTCGTGTAGCGGGTTTTAATAATACGAGACAGGGCAGGACGCCATGGCTTGGCCTTTATACCAAAGGTAAATAGGAGTTTCTTACAAGCCAGTTTAGGGCTAGATTCAGCAAACAAGACATTCATTTCGTGACTCGCATCGCTGTTTATTTCATCTACCTTTACGTCTTGATGCTGACGCGCTTCGGCTACCACAACTTCCGAAAATTTGAACAAGGTGGTGGGCTCACTACTACAGTAATGGTAGGTGCCCCATAATTCTGCAAATTGCACCTGTTGCACCATCGCCAATAAAACAGCCGCGATGTCACACGCTGAGGTCGGGGAGAGTTGTTTATTATCTGACAGGTATAAGTGTTGCTGCTCTTGAGCCAACGATAACAGGCGGGTGACATCATCCTCGCCTTGCGAGCTGAACATCCATCCACTGCGTAATATAAGGTGCTGCGCACAAGTGGCTACAGCCTCTTCTACCGCTAATACATCTTGGCCCGCCTGAGATTGAGGATAAGGCTGATCTTCTTCTTTAAACAATCCCCCTTCTTGACCGGTGAACACCTTATTATTAGAAAGCTGTAACAGTCCTACCTCTAGCTCACCACACACCTGCGCGAGTACCTTGGCCATTTTAGCCGTGGTGCCAAAAGGCGAGGGCATTACACAATTAATCACGATACTGGCTTCTAGCTCTTTAACTTTTTTAAGGGTCAGTGCCGCATCCGACAAGTCCCAATCCTTAAATGATATAGCGTGTAACGAGACATTCTGTGCCTGAGCTTGCTCAGTGAGCGCTTGCCCCACTGAAGTATCGCTTCCTAAAATAACTAAATGAAATGACTGCAGCATCTATATGGCAAACCCGTATTGAAATTCACAAACTTAATACCTGAAAGGTAACAAGCCTGCTCCTATAAAACTAGGGGCAGGTAGCCTGAGCTGAGGTTAAATAAATATTAAGGTTTAACTAAATCCGCTTCGAGCTGCTCGGACTTGCGCCCCCCCTCCATTAAGACATATAAGGTCGGCAACACTAATAGGCATACAAAGGTGGTGAACAAAATACCAAACCCTAATGACACCGCCATAGGTGTGATGAATTTAGCTTGGCGCGAGGTTTCAAAAACCATAGGCGCTAAGCCACCGAAGGTCGTGAGGGTAGTGAGTAATATGGGCCGAAAACGACGTTCACAGGCATCCATAATGGCCTGCTTTACCTCAACACCCGAGCGCTTACGCTGATTGGCATAATCCACCAGAATCAAGCTGTCGTTGACCACTACCCCGCACAACGCCAACATGCCCATGATGGCGATAATTGATAATCCGTATCCTAACATTAGCAGCCCGCAAACCGCCCCCACCGCGCCAAACGGTATGACCGCCATGATCAATAAGGGTTGCTTGTAACTTCTGAACGGAATGGCCAATAATATATAAATTCCCATCAGCGCAAACAACAAACCCGTTTGTAAACTGCTGGCACTTTTTTTATTGTCGGCCTGACGACCGCCGTACCCAATTTTCACGCTGGGGTACTTAAGTTTAAGTTCGCTTAAATACTGTTCTTCTAAAGTTGATTGCAGGTTTGGAATCATTGAACGGGGTTCTACCGCCGCACTAATGCTCACGACTTGCGTACCATTTTCACGCTGAATTTTGGCCGGTGCACGACCTTTTTGTAAGTTCGCTATGGAGTTAAGCGGTACACGCGCACCACTTGGGGTCACAATAATAAGCTGCTCAATATCGGCTTGGTATTGGCGCTCTAACACAGGCAAGCGCACCAGTACCGTTACTTCATTTTTACCTCGCTGTTGGCGTAATGCGCGTGCGCCATATAACGAGTCACGCATTTGCCCAGCCACATCACTGGCACTTAATCCTAAGCTGCGGCCTTGTTCATTTAATTCAATGTCCCACTGAGGTTTACCACTGGTTAAACTATTGGTGACGTCTTTCACTGCGCTTAAGGATTCTAAGATGCCTTTTAATTCATCACTGGCCAGCGCAAGTGATACGGCATCGCTTGATTGTAATTTCATGGTAAAAGGTCGACCGCCGCCGGGGCCACCGCCCCGTTCAGCGTCAAAGCTAATACTTTTCACCCCCGCCATATCACCTAACTGCTGACGCCACATTTGCACCACTTCATTGGTACTGTAAGGGCGTGACTCACCGGGAATTAAACGGGCGTCTATTTCTATGCTGGTATCATTAATTTCTGATTTTGTGCTCACCAAAAATTTTCCGTGCTGCGCCTCTATGTTTACCATGATCTCTTTAAGAGCGGCTTCGCCTAAATCACGGGCCTGCAGGGTTTGCTTTAAAGGGGTATTTTGCGGCATTTCAATTTGTAAAATTGCCGACTCACCTTCCAATACCGGAAACTGGGTAAAGCCCATGCGCCCACTAATGGGAAACGCGAGTACCACACAGGCCACCGCTATCGCCACTGATAAAGTAATACCAGGATGCTCAAGTATGCGACCTAATAAAGGGCGGTAATGAACATGGATGATGTGACGTAAGCGTTGATCAATTTTTTCTTGGATCGCATCAAGTTTTTGACCCAACTTTGAATCGGGGCGATTTTTTAAATGAGCAATATGCGCGGGTAAAATAAATAGCGCTTCTACCCAAGAAATAGCAAAACAAAAAATAACCACCAGCGGAATGACCATCATAATTTTACCCATGCCACCGGGCATAAATAACAACGGCATGAAGGCGACAATATTGGTTAAAATAGAGAAGGTTAACGGGATTTTAACTTCCTTTGCCCCTTGTATGGCTGCGTCCATACGGGAATAGCCTTTGCCTAAATTCTCATAAATATTTTCGCCAGCAATAATGGCGTCATCCACTACGATGCCCAGCGAAATAATAAAGGCAAACATGGACACCATATTGATGGAGACATCCATGTAGGGCAAAAATAACATGGCGCCTAAAAATGATGTGGGAATGCCCATCGTCACCCAGAAGGCCAATCTATACTCTAAAAATATGCCCAATAAAATAAACACCAACAATAAACCAATGAAGGCATTTTTCATCAATAAACCTAAACGTTGACGATACATTTCGGCATCGTCATCCACCACAGTAATACTCATTCCGGTGGGTAACATCGCTTCTATATCGGGCCACATTTCATATATGCTATCGGCCACTTTAATAGGCGTTTGATCCCCCGCGCGGTACACACTAAATTTAACACTGTGACTGCCGTCTAACGTAATAAGGTTGGGTGTATCCTCAAAGCCCTCTTGAATACTGGCCACATCTCCCAAGCGTAGAACGACCCCTTGTTTATCGCTTAGAATAGGTAATTGTGCAAAGTCTTGTGCCCAATATTTACGGTCGTTTAGGGTAACTAATATATCCCCCCCTTGAGTTTTTACCGTACCTGCACTTTTTTCCACCGCATTATCGACAATAATTTTTGCCACGTTAGAGAGCGTTAAGTTATATTTTTCTAAATTTAAACTGGAAATTTCTACGTGAATTTCTTCTTGGGGAGCACCGCTAATATCCACTTGTGTCACATGGGGAGACTCAAGTATTTTTTCCTTTACGTTTTCAGCTAAACGCTTCATGGCAAATTTATCCATATCGCCATGCAATACTAAATCCATTATGTCGTTTTGATGTGCTACCACACTCACTATGGGCTTCTCCATTTGTGCAGGAAAAGTAGAGATCCGATTTACCGCTTGCAGCACATCTTGATACACTTGCTGTAAACTTTCACCTGTTTGAATATCTATATTTACGCGCGCACTGCCCTCTTGAATGCTTACTTTTACATCTTCTAAACCGTCTAATTCAGATAATGCATTTTCAATGGGCAATACCACGCCTTGTTCCATTTCAGTGGGGGTCGCGCCGCTATAAGCCACACTGACGATTACGCGGTCCATACTAAATTCAGGGAATACTTCTTTTTTAATGCTCATGGATGACATGAAGCCGCCAATGAGTAAGGCAAGCATTAACAAATTAGGCGCGATACCATGACGCACCATCCAAGCAATGGGACCCGAGTTTAAAAGAGCAGTCTTTGTATCCGAAATGACACTCACAGGCCACCGTCCTGCTCAGCTAAGACTGATGGTTTATCGTGTTTTAAACGCACTTTCATACCTTCACGTGTAATGACCAATCGACTAGCCAGTAACACATCCCCACTTTTAACCTCAACTTTCGCCCAGGTTTTAACACGGCCTTTGTACAAGACCTCCACAAAGCGTTTATGTAACTGAGAGTTTTCGTCCACCACCCATATTTTCATGTCACTATTTAAGTCGTCACTGGGTAATTGAATAACACTTTCAAAACTTTGACCAAACAGTGTGACCTGCACGTAGTCATTGTATCTAATGGCGATTTCTTCAGATTTTAACGCTAACGGATCATCGATACTTATCAGTATTCTTACTTGCCGATCACTGCCATCCACTTGGGGTAACACAGATAATATTTTTCCCGATCTTGTCTCTTTTGAATTTAACTTTTTTATACTAACCAAGTAATTCTGATCTAATATTGCCATGAAATTTTGTGGTACTTTTACTTCTAGCCAATAACTATCACTATTAATTATTTCAAAAATAGCCGTGGCGTTATTAACGTAGCCACCTGCAGACACAAGCTGCTTCATAATATGGCCGTCAAATGGCATCACTAAAACGGTACGCTCTAAATCCAGTTGCGCCTTGCCAAGATCAGCCCGAGCACTCTCTAACACGGCTTTAGCACTGGCCAGTTGTGGCGCGCGTAATGCTAACGCTTTAGCACTTTTATTTAAGTTAATACCTGACAGTTTATAATCACTTTTTGCATTTTGAACCTGGGCTAATTCCATGTCTAAACTGGCTTGAGCCTGTGTTACCTGCGCCTTTTTTTGTTTCAACACGAGCTGGTAAGATGCGTTATCGATATGAGCCAGCTCACTGCCTTTTTTCACAAAGGCACCCGGAATAATGGCATTAGGTATATGCGTCACTTGGCCAGCCACTAACGCCACTAGCTTAACACTGGCATTACCATTAACGGACGAGCCGCCCTGCCAAGTAGGACGCTCACTGGCGTGTTGAAAGACTTTAGTTTCCACTAACGGAATGTTCACTTGATGCGCTTTCTTTTGAGGCTTAGGCGCCGTCTTTACGATGGTGTATAACGAACCCACACCCACAGCGAGAATGAGTAAGATTAAAAAGTGTTTTTTCTGCATGTTAGCGAGCCTAGGTGAGCTATTAGCTCAATTATAGTTGCTGTTATTATTAATCACCGCTGTGTGAAACCCAACCAATTTTACATTTCTTTAATTAACAGCAAATAACAGGCTTATTTAGCCTTCTGCTTAACAGCTCATACCCATATGGCAGGCACAAAAAAGCCCCTGTCGTAGGGGCTTAATCATTATTCTTTACACTTTATGTCTTAGGTGACTCCTAAAAAGGAATATCATCATCGAAGTCATCAAATGAATTGCTTGGCTGAGCCTGAGGGGCCGCTTGAGGCGCTGCCTGACGTGGCTGCTGAGGCTGACCATAAGGAGCGGCTGGCGCGGCTGCTTGCTGAGGTTGCGCATACTGCTGCTGTGCTGGAGCTTGCTGTGGCGCTTGCTGTTGTTGTGGGGCTGGCTGCTGGTAAGCTGGCTGCTGCATGGGTGCCGCTGAAGGCGCTTGTTGCTGAGCCTGCTGAGGAGCAGAGTAACCACCACCGGCACCACTGTTCATGCCGCCATCTTGGCTGTTACGGCTATCGAGCATGGTCATTTCATTGGCAAGTATGGAGGTACTGTAACGCTTAATACCGTCTTTTTCGTATTCGCGCGTTTCAAGCTTACCTTCGATGTAGCACTTACTGCCTTTCTTTAGGTATTCGCCCATTACTTCAGCCAAACGACCAAAAGCAGAAACACGATGCCATTCAGTTTTCTCAACCTGCTGACCGGTATTTTTATCTTTATAGCCTTCGTTGGTGGCCAAGTTCAGGTTACATACTGCGTTACCATTAGGAAGGAAACGCATCTCAGGGTCACGCCCTAGAGTGCCGATTAGAATAACCTTGTTGATACTGCCTCGTGCCATGCTGCTTCCTCGCCTAATCCGGCTATTTTGTTAACGATTTAAATATTGAGTAATTTTAATTTTGTAGGGTCGAAGGTTTTATTATCGACCTTCAGATAGGCTGCCTGTTCTTTTAACATGATGACGACTTCATCCACCCCAGGCAACTCTAATAAACTGTTTTCTAGGTCCAAAACACTGTCTTGATCCTGATTGTTCAGGTTCACCATATAACTTGTTAGATGCTTAGGCTTAGCCATCGTGGCGACCAGTGCGAACCATACCAGTAACAGGGGCATTAATCCCCAAAAAACCCCGCCCAATGAGACATGTTCGGTTAAATATCCGCCCAAAAACCCACCCACAAAGGCGCCTAAAAATTGGCTTGTGGAATACAACCCCATGGCACTGCCCTTGAAGCCTGGGGGGGCAAATTTACTAATAAGTGAAGGCAGGCTGGCCTCTAAGATATTGAAAGCTAAAAAGAATAACCATAAAGCCATAATAAGATGTTCAAGGCTTTCTAGCCCCATCGCAAGCCACACGATGCTTGCCATTAATAGTCCCACCGCGAGCGTCAATACCCATTTCATTTTTTTGTATTTTTCGGCCACGATAATAAAAGGCACCATCACCACAAATGCACTAATCATGACGGGTAAATAGACTTTCCAATGCTCACTTAAGACCATGCCCGATTGATGTAGTGCCGCCGGTACTGCCACAAAACACCCCACTAACACGGCGTGCAGGGCAAAAATACCATAGCTAATGCGCAGTATTTGTCGATCTTTAACTACATCACCCAATTGATGGAAAAAAGCACGTGCATCACGAGAGCGAACCTGTTGAGAAGGAGTGGGTACCGCGGTGTACAGCAACACAATAGCCCCTAAAGACAGTACGGCTGTCAATGCAAACAGGCCAGACAAACCAAGCCAAGAGGCAAGAATAGGTCCTGCCACCATCGCTAACGTGAACGACAAACCGATACTGGCACCAATACTGGCCATGGCCTTAGTACGGTTTTCCTCTCGGGTTAAATCGGTCATCAATGCCATTAGTGTACTGGCCACCGCACCGGCACCCTGTAGGGCACGGCCTAATATTAGTACCCAAATATCATCGGCCATGGCTGCCAAGGCGCTCCCTAGGGTAAACAGGATTAAACCCACTAAGATCACCGGTTTGCGGCCAATGCGATCCGACCATGCGCCAAAGGGCAGCTGCAGTAAGGCCTGAGTTAAACCATAGGCCCCTATTGCTATGCCCACTAGAGTGGCACTGGCACCTTGGTACTCGGATCCATAAAGAGCGAGCACGGGCAAGACCATAAATAAGCCAAACATTCGAAGGGCGTAAATCAGGGCAAGAGCTGAGACTGTGCGTGTTTCTAAAGGTGACATACAAAGTACAAAAGTAAAAAGAGCGGCATTTTATCAATCTCCCCGCACAATGAGAACCTTTGTGTAATAAGTTGGCAAAAATGAGCAATAGTTAGACAATTTGTGAAGTTCGAAGGGCGCTAAAGGTGTCATTTTGCACATTTTTCCTTACAATGTTCGAAATCTACTAAAACTCGTGCAAGGACAGCAGGATATGGATATCAAGCCACACCAAAAATTATGGCTTTTGGGCCAGAAAAACATTCAAAATTCATTATTGCTGGGTTTTTTACAACAGCAACTTGGTTTTGAATGCCAAGTTCTTGATCCTTATAGTCAAAGTGATAATCATCGCCTCAGGGATGAGCATATTATCTGCATTGACGGCACCGGCCTTAAATACGAGCGTTGTTTACAGATACTTGAGCAACTTCCAACGTCCAATAAAATTGTAATCGTTAACCTTGAAGAAGGCTGTCAACACGAGCAACTATTGCAATGGCCAGGTGTAAGCGGGTTTTTCTACAAAGCTTCTAGCCATAACCAAATTAGTCAGGGCGTGCGCTCTATTATTAACGGTGAGCTTTGGTTTAGCCGTAAATTACTAAGCCGCTTTATGATCAGTAATCGTAAAACCCCCACTAAAACCCCTAGCAGCGCCTTCACGTTAACCAAGCGCGAGAAACAAATTCTACATTTAAGTGCCAGCGGCGCCAAAAATGCTGATATTGCTGAAGCCTTAAACGTAAGCACCCATACCGTTAAAACCCACATGTACAATTTGTTTAAGAAAATAGATGTAAGTAATCGTATTCAAGCCATCAATTGGGCTAAGCAACACCTTCCTGAACACGAGCTTAGCATCTAACCCCTGCATTATACTTGTGATGTAACAGTGCTTTGCTGTTATGTCACAAGCAAAGCAATGCTATTACGGGTACACTATCGCTTTTGTACAATTGGCATATAGTGATTATGGATACCATCTCTCTACGTGGGGCCCGCACCCATAATCTTAAAAATATCGACCTTGATATTCCCCGTGACAAACTGGTGGTTATTACCGGTTTATCTGGTTCGGGAAAGTCTTCCTTAGCGTTTGATACACTTTATGCAGAAGGCCAGCGACGTTATGTCGAAAGCCTCTCTACTTACGCCCGCCAGTTTTTATCGTTAATGGAAAAGCCCGATGTTGATCATATTGAAGGCTTAAGCCCTGCCATCTCCATCGAACAAAAGTCTACAAGTCATAACCCACGCTCTACCGTGGGCACTGTCACCGAAATTTACGATTATTTAAGACTGCTTTATGCCCGTGCGGGTGTACCAATGTGCCCTGAACACGGCGAAGTATTGGACGCCCAAAGCATCAGCCAGATGGTGGATCAAATAAGTGCATTAAAAGAAGGCACTAAGCTGATGATTCTTGCCCCCGTTATACGGGCACGTAAAGGTGAACACCTGCATTTGTTTGAACAGTTACGTGGCCAAGGATTTGTGCGTGTGCGCGTGGATGGCATTGTTGTTGATATGGATGACGTGCCAGACCTTGATAAAAAGAAAAAACACAATATTGAAGTGGTCGTTGACCGCATTAAAGTACGAGACGGGCTGCAACAAAGACTTGCCGAATCGTTAGAGACCGCTCTGCAATTAACGGGCGGCACTGCAACCGCCATGGACATGGATGATAATGAGTTCGAAATATTATTTTCATCTCAATTTGCCTGCCCGGTTTGTGGATATAGCATCACCGAATTAGAACCGCGCATGTTTTCCTTTAATAATCCGGCGGGTGCTTGTAACACTTGTGATGGCTTAGGGGTTGACCAGTACTTTGACCCAGACAAAATAATTGTTGATGAAACTCTAACACTAGGCGAGGGTGCTATTCGAGGCTGGGATAGACGCACCATCTACTATTACCAAATGCTGTGCTCTTTGTCTGAGCATTACGGCTTCGACATGGACACTCCGTTTAATAAATTAAGTAAAAAAAGCCGTAAGCTCGTTTTAGGTGGTAGTGGCGAAGAAGATGTTAAGTTTAATTATGTAAATAGTCGTGGTGACATCGTCATTAAGGAGCACCCCTTTGAGGGCATCATCCCTAACTTAAGTCGCCGTTATCGTGAAACTGAAAGTGCGATGGTACGCGAAGAGTTATCCAAATTACTGTCGGTACAGCCCTGCCCAAGTTGCGATGGCAGTCGCTTAAATACAACATCGCGAAATGTATTTATAGACAACCACAATATCGCAAACATTACCGCCATGCCCATTGGCGATGCCACTAAGTATTTCACTAAACTGAAACTCAAGGGTAAACAGGGCAAGATTGCCAATAAAATATTAAAAGAAGTTAAGGATCGTCTTAATTTCTTGGTAAACGTAGGATTGGACTATTTGTCTCTTGATCGTAGTGCCGATACTTTGTCTGGTGGCGAAGCTCAACGCATTCGATTGGCCAGCCAAATTGGTGCAGGTCTAGTTGGGGTAATGTATATCCTTGATGAACCCTCTATTGGTTT
>JAPYOO010000431.1 GCA_029938135.1 Bermanella sp.
GTTTAAGTGAAAATCACCGCGCGGTTTTTGTGCGGTTAATTGTGTGCCTACTTCACAATGGTCGTGCAACCAGTTTGAACTTACTCCGCCCGTTACACGCTTTACTGAAATTTGGTACTGGCCAACGCCTTTTGCAGCATTAGGGCTACTTGATAACGTATAACACCTAGACACCGAGCTGCCATTTACCTGCAAACAAAGTGGCAGGTACTGGCCCGGTATAAAGCTGGGCAGTGCAGCACTTTTTGCATCGTTAGTTGCATCTCTATTTGAATGCTCAAAGGTAAAGGTTTCAAAGTCTTTTGATATTTCTGTGCGGGCCACACACGTTAACGTAAAGTTAATGGTGCTGTTATCGGCGTACTCTTGTTTGGCTTGCGTTTTTAAAACCTGTACCACGTCGCCCACTTGTATTACGCCGTCGTTTAAGGGTTTTAAGTTTTGCCCAAAAAATACGCCACCCTCTTTTTTCGCCCTAAATTTGGCAAGGCTGGCCAAGGGTTCGGCCAGTGCATGAAATTTACTTTGGCCAATTTCGGCGGTGGTTAAAATACAACGCTCGCAGGCTTTTGTTACTTCAAAAATTACCTCGCCAATTTTTACTTGTAGCCAGCCGTCTTCTTCAAATTCTTCTATGTTTTCTATTACTAGGTTGGGGCGGAATTGCTCCATGGTATTAATGCGTTGGCTACGGTTGTTTAGCGCGTTAAGTGATCCTTGCGAAATTAATAACGCGGGGTATTCATCTACAAAGGCTACCTGTTGCTGCATGTCGGGGTGTACACGGTTGGGCTGAGTACCGGCGTACAATAAAAATACCGGCTCGCCTATTACCTGGCTAAACCAGTCACAGGCTTTAGGGGTGGTATGAAAGGCATCAAATTGGGCATCCCAAACTTCGGTGGCCACTACCTCCATTGAAAAATCGTTCATGGCCAACAAAAGCGGCTCTAAACCCGGGCACGTTAACTGTAAACCTTCGGCTACTAACAGGGTTTTAACATTTAGCAGCTGTGGGTAAGTACGGGCGGTGACCATTGAGCCGTCGTGTTTAGCCACCATCAATCTGCGGTCTTGGCTTAAACCCTGTTTATTAACCCAACTGCGCGACACACTCATGCCACGGGTAGACTTAATGGGGTAAATATTTATTTCACGTAATATGGCGTGTTTCACGGCTGTCTCATAAATAAAAGGTCACTGTTAAAAGTCACAAGCGCTAGGCCTATTTAATACGTTCAGAGTACATTTTTAAGCCTGTTAATCCTATCCCTATGAAGATGAATTATTTTTATGCAATCATGAACAATTAATCATGTAAGGCCTTGGCCATACACAATGCCCTGTCATGCACATTCTCTGTTATGGTGGCTGATCAACTTACACTCTACACTTCACTCTTACCTATTAAACGAGGGGCTAATGAAAAATTTCAATAATAAAGTGGCTGCCATCACAGGGGCCGGTTCCGGCATTGGCCAAGCATTGGCGCTTAACTTGGCACAACAAGGCTGCCATTTGGCCTTGGCCGACATTAATGAGCCAGGCTTACTCATCACACAAGATCTTATTAAAGCCGCGCTTAAAGGCGCCAATAAAGATCCCGCCAGCATTAACGTCACCAGCCAAACGTTAGATGTAGCCAACCAAGAGGCCGTGTATAGCTGGGCCCAGCAAGTGGTTACCGATCATGGCCGCGTGAACCTAATCTTTAATAACGCAGGGGTGGCGTTATCGGGCACCGTTGATGCCGTATCGGTAGAGGATTATAAGTGGTTAATGGACATTAACTTTTGGGGTGTGGTTTACGGCACTAAGGCCTTTTTACCGTTATTAGAGGCATCCGGTGAGGGGCACATTGTTAATATTTCTAGTGTGTTTGGTTTAACCGCGCAGCCTTTCATGAGTGCCTATAACGCCAGTAAATTTGCAGTACGTGGTTTTACCGAATCGTTACGCCAAGACTTGGCCATTACACACTCTAAGGTTAGCACTACCTGTATTCACCCAGGCGGCATTAAAACCAATATTTGCAAAGTCTCACGTATTGATGAAAGCGTTTTAAAAGTAACGGGCGCTACTGAGGAAGATTCCAGAAAAGAATTTGAAGAGATGTTTATCACCACGCCACAAAAAGCGGCCAGCACTATTTTAAAAGGCGTGAACAAAAATAAACGCCGTGTGCTTATTGGCCCAGACGCTAA
>JAPYOO010000432.1 GCA_029938135.1 Bermanella sp.
GTCATTAAGGGTGTAAATGTTCAGGCGCAAACACCGTTGTGGATGGTAGAGAAATTACGTCGCAGTGATATTCGCTCAATTGATCCTATTGTAGATGTTACCAACTTTGTATTGCTTGAAATGGGGCAGCCCATGCACGCCTTTGATCTGGCGAAATTAAACGGCGCCATTAATGTACGCATGGCCAAAGCAAATGAGGCGCTAACATTATTGGGCGGCCAAGAGGTTAAGTTAAATGAGGATACATTGGTCATCGCCGATGAATCTCGTGCGCTGGCCATTGCCGGTATTATGGGTGGTGAGTTTTCGGGCGTGACCAATGAAACTCAAGATATCTTTTTAGAATTAGCGTATTTCAATCCGGTGTCTATTGCCGGTAAAGCGCGTAACTATGGTTTGCATACCGATTCAAGCCACCGTTTTGAACGTGGTGTGGATTACAACTTACAAGTTAAAGCTGCTCAGCGTGCTACCCAGTTAATTTTGGATATTTGTGGTGGTCAAGCCGGTCCAGTCGTCGAGACTATTGAAGCGTCAGCTATGCCCAAGCCTGCCACAGTAACCTTGCGTGCCCAACGTGTTAAGCAAGTTTTGGCGTTAGAGCTTCCGGCTTCTGACATTGAAGAGATGTTAACCCGTCTGGGTATGGTTGTGTCTAACATTGAGGGTGGCTGGAGCGTCGATGTACCTAGTTACCGTTTTGATATCTCCATTGAATCTGATTTGATCGAAGAAATTGCGCGTATTTATGGTTACAACTTATTACCCGTAAATACGCCGCAGGCAGCGTTAGAGCTTGCCGTGCAGCCGGAAATCAATACGGCTATTCAAACCATTAAGCACTTTTGGGTTGATCGTGGTTACCAGGAAGCGATTACTTATAGCTTTGTGGATCCTAAAACCCAAAAGCTAGTGGACCCAGATGTTAATGGTCTTGAATTGGCAAATCCAATCTCTGCCGATATGAGTGTGATGCGCTCAACGTTGTGGGTGGGTTTGATCAAGGCCGCCGAGCATAACCTTAACCGTCAGCAAGACACAGTGCGTATGTTTGAGACAGGTTTACGTTTTATACCAACCGATGGCGAACTAGATCAGCATCAAGTGATCTCGGGGCTGATCTGTGGTTCTCGTATTTCAAAAGGGTGGAGCAACTCAACCGACAAGGTCGATTTCTTTGACCTTAAAGGCGATGTTGAAGCTATGTTGGCCATGGGTGGCAATACTGATTTCCGCTTTGAAGTGGGCTCTCACCCTGCGTTACACCCAGGTCAATGTGCCGCTATATTTAAGGGCGAAAAGCAAATTGGTTTGATGGGCGCACTGCATCCTGAATTGCAAAAGCAATTGGGTATTAAAACGCCTTTGTATGTATACGAAATTCGCTTAGACGATGTTCGTGAAGGTGTAATTCCTGCATTTGAGGTTGTTTCAAAATATCCCGCGGTAAGCCGTGATCTGGCCTTTATTGTTGATGAGGCTGTTCAATGGAGCCAAGTAGAGGCGATTATTAAAAAGCAGGCCGGTGATAAGCTGTCTCAGGTCACACTTTTTGACGTATATCGCGGCCAAGGCATTGATAATGGTAGAAAAAGTCTGGCTTTGGGCTTGACGTGGCAAGATCCTTCACGCACTCTTAATGATGAAGAAATAACCAGTTGGGTCGATAATGTAGTAACGGCACTGACTGAAGGACTAGCTGCACAACTACGAGGTTAGTAGTCTCGCCGTGATGCGAGGGTATTACAAAGAGGTTTTTATGACCGCGATTACCAAAGCGGATATGGCTGAAAAGCTGTTCGATGAATTGGGTATTAACAAACGTGAAGCAAAGGAGATGGTCGACATCTTCTTTGAAGAGATTCGTGAGTGTTTAACCGAGAAAGAGCAAGTTAAGCTATCGGGCTTTGGTAATTTTGATCTGCGTGAAAAAAGTCAGCGCCCTGGGCGTAATCCTAAAACGGGTGAAGAGATTCCCATTTCTGCCCGTTGTGTGGTGACATTTCGCCCAGGTCAAAAATTAAAGGTACAAGTAGAAGCCTTTAACGACGATTAATTTTAAGCTCCTACAATAATAAATATTCACCGCCTTTATAAAAACCTTCACAAAATCAAAAGCTTAGTATATAGTTCCGCCTGCTCAAAGAGCATAGTCGGGGCGTAGCGCAGTTTGGTAGCGCACTTGCCTGGGGGGCAAGGGGTC
>JAPYOO010000433.1 GCA_029938135.1 Bermanella sp.
CGGTGGATTGGGCGGTGCAATGGATGCCCGAAGGCGGCGAGCAGTTAATGGAAAGTTACGTTAACTTAATTCCCACCTCTCAAGGCGGCACCCATGTGAACGGCATGCGCACCGGTTTGTTAGAAGCCCTGCGTGAGTTTTGTGAATTCCGAAATTTATTACCCCGTGGTTTGAAGCTCACGCCGGATGATGTATGGGACAAAGTCGCGTATGTATTGTCTACTAAAATGGCCGACCCACAATTTTCAGGTCAAACCAAAGAACGTCTTTCCAGTCGTGAAGCCGCCGCGTTTGTATCGGGCGTGGTGAAAGACAGCTTTAGTTTATGGCTAAACGAGCATTCGTCGTTAGGTGAGCAAGTGGCCGAGATGGTCATTGCTAATGCGCAAAGCCGCATGCGCAGCGCCAAAAAAGTAGTGCGTAAAAAAATAACCCAAGGTCCGGCATTGCCGGGTAAGTTAGCGGATTGCTCCACCAGCGACATTCGTTTCTCAGAATTGTTTTTAGTGGAAGGGGACTCGGCTGGTGGTTCTGCCAAACAAGCCCGTAGCCGTGAATTTCAAGCCATTATGCCGTTGCGCGGTAAAATCTTAAACAGCTGGGAAGTGGATTCAAGTGAGGTATTGGCCTCTCAGGAAATTCACGATATCTCAGTGGCCTTGGGCATAGATCCGGGCAGCTCTGATTTGTCGGGTTTGCGTTACGGTAAAATTTGTATCCTAGCCGATGCCGATAGCGATGGATTGCACATCGCCACTTTATTGTGTGCACTGTTTGTAAAACACTTCCGCACGTTGGTTGAGGAGGGGCACGTCTATGTGGCAATGCCGCCCTTGTATCGTATTGATGTGGGCAAAGAAGTATTTTATGCCCTAGATGAAGCAGAGCGCCAGGGTGTATTGGATAGAATAGAGGCCGAGAAAAAACGTGGCAAAGTGGGCGTGCAACGATTTAAGGGCTTGGGTGAAATGAACCCGTTGCAGTTACGTGAAACGACTATGGATCCAGATACTCGTCGCTTGGTGCAGTTGTCGTTAGAAAACGAAGATGGCACGGATGAAATGATGGATATGCTGCTTTCTAAAAAACGTGCCAGCGATCGTAAAAGCTGGTTGGAAGAAAAAGGTAATTTGGTTGATTTAAGTTAATGGTTTATATGTTGTAAAACTTAAATACATTTCAAAAAACTAACAGATTAAATAATAAATTATGAACGATATTGTAATTGGTGAAGACGGCATCGAACGTCAAACCCTAAAAGATTATACCGAAAGCGCTTATTTAAATTATTCCATGTACGTGATCATGGACCGTGCCTTGCCTCACATTGGTGATGGTTTAAAGCCGGTGCAGCGTCGCATTACTTACGCCATGAGTGAATTAGGTTTAAAAGCCGGATCCAAGTTTAAAAAGTCGGCCCGTACGGTAGGTGATGTACTGGGTAAGTTTCACCCCCATGGTGACAGCGCTTGTTATGAGGCGATGGTGTTGATGGCGCAACCATTTTCTTATCGTTATCCGTTGGTGGACGGTCAGGGCAACTGGGGATCTCAAGATGATCCTAAATCGTTTGCCGCCATGCGTTACACCGAATCCAAGTTAACCAAGTACGCAGATGTTTTACTGGGTGAGCTGGGTCAAGGCACCGTTGACTGGCAGCCTAACTTCGATGGTTCATTAAATGAACCGGTGACGCTGCCGGCGCGTTTACCCAACATATTGCTAAACGGCACGATGGGCATCGCGGTGGGCATGGCCACAGATATTCCTCCTCATAATTTACGTGAACTGGCCAGCGCCTGTATTCATATGCTGGACAACCCCAGTGCGACAGTTAAGGATTTAACCCAGTTTGTGGCAGGGCCGGATTACCCCACCGATGCCGAAATCATCACCCCCAAGGCCGACATTCAAAAGATGTATGAGAGCGGCCGCGGCAGTGTGAAGATGCGTGCCATCTATGAAATCGAAGATGGTGATGTGGTGATTACCGCGTTGCCACATCAGTGTTCTGGCAATAAGGTCATCGAGCAAATTGCCGCGCAGATGACTAAGAAGAAATTGCCCATGGTGGCCGACTTACGTGACGAGTCGGACCATGAAAATCCTACTCGTCTGGTGATTATTCCTAAGTCGAATCGAGTGGACTTAAAACAATTGATGAATCATTTGTTTGCCACTACCGACCTGG
>JAPYOO010000101.1 GCA_029938135.1 Bermanella sp.
GGCGGTTCTTACGAATTTCATCTGTGGTTAAGCCGTCAAATTCATGAGGAAATACTAGCCATTCATCGCTTTCATGAATAAAGTAATCGGGAATTCGATCGGTTTTATTATTCTTAGGTTTGTAATAAGGCGTAGCAATGCGAATTTCAGGGGTATTCTTTTTACAGGCACGCTGAATATCCAAGATGGTTTGGTTAATACTTAAACCACTGTCATGCACATCATCTACAATTAATAAGTTGTGTTCACTTTCAAGGCGTTTAATTAAATACGTTAAACCGTGTACCTTAACTTTTTTACTGCGCTCGCCAATGCCGGTATAAGAGGAAGTACGAATGGCAATATGGTCGGACTCTACACCAAATACGTGCAGCAATTCCTGCACTGCGATACCCACCGGAGCACCACCACGCCATACCCCAACAATATAGTCAGGGCGAAAACCACTTTCATAAATTTGAATGGCCAGCTCGAAGGAGTCTTCAAGAAGCTGTTGCGCGCTGATGTATACTTTTTCCATTACTACTGCCTTTGTTATAACTTTGTATCCATGATTCGCTCGCGGTGTGCCTTCCCATGCCCTTAATTTAGATCATTAAGGCTTACGAGTTTTTAACTTTTGATTAGCCTGCTTTGCGTAGTGTCCACGTGCCCCACGCCAAACAAATGATGATAGGTATAAGGTTAGCCATTAATGGCCCAATGCCAATTAATAAACCCAGTGGCCCCAATAAATCCACCACTATTTTATATACCAGCCCCACCAAAATACCGCTAAATAGCCGCTGCCCCATCGTCACAGACCTTAACGGGCCAAAGATAAAGGAGATACCTAATATCACTAAGGCCATAGTACTTAAGGGCTGTAATATCTTCTTCCAGAAGGCCAACTTAAATTCACCGCCACCTAAACCCTGCTCGTCTAGGTATTGGCCATAACGGTACAAGGTTGAAATGGCCATGTCGCCGGGCTCTTGGGCCACAAACTTCAAGCGCTCTGGGGTTAATAAACTGCTAAAAATCCCTGTAGGCTTTTTCTCAACGGTGGTATTAAACTCCCCCACACGCGTCACAGTAACGTCTTCCATGGTCCACTGAGCACGCTGATACAAGGCTCGGCGGGCATGGGTCATGGATTCTAGGTTTTTGTCATTATCAAATTCATATACCGTTAGGCCATGCAATACACCATTGGGCTCAATGGCACTAAAGCGCATGTAATTATTGCCCTCTTTGTGCCAGTGGCCACGGCCTTCGTTACTGGATGCCACTTCACGGCCCAAGGCAATAGTGCGAAAGCTGGTGGTCATGCGTTCAAGGTCCGGCACTATGTATTCACCCATTACCAAGCCCAGCACCATCATGATAGAAGCCGCCTTCATCGTGCTGTACATAATGCGATGGGTGGATACGCCGGCGGCGCGAATAGCGGTTAATTCACTGTGTGTGGCAAGGCCTCCAAGGCCTGCCAAACAACCAATTAAGGTCACCATAGGGATCATTTCGTACATGCGCGCAGGGCTTGAGGCCACCACAAAATACGCCGCGTCCCAAAAGTCGTAAGTGCCTCGAAGGTTATCCAGTTGATTTAACAGGGCAATGACCATATCCAACATGACCAATACGACTAACACACCCAGAATGGCATTTATGACCGAACTGCGAATATGGGCATCAATTTTACGCATGCGAACTTTCCTTAGCCTTCAATGCCTTCAAGCGGCTACGACTCGCCATTTTTCCTTGCAGCACGGGAATGTACAGTAGGATTAAACCAATGCTTAAGAAAATAGCATGCAACCACCATAAACCTAACCACACCGGTGTGACCCCTTGCTCCATCCATTTGCGCGCAGTAATTAAGGTGGTGTAATACACCATGTACAAAACAATGGCAGGTAATACCTTGCCATAACGACCTTTTCGGGGGGCCACATGGCTTAATGGAAACGCCATGAGCACAATAATAGGCACCAATAAAAACAGGCCTATGCGGTAATGCAAGCTGGCTTTATGTACGCGGTGTTCACTTTTTAATAAGGTGGCCGTACTAATGGCTTCTTTGCGGGCCTTCTTGGCGACACTGCTTTCTTCAGCTATTTTTACCGAATAAGAATCAAACGACATGGATTCAAATTCTTTTTGCCCAGGCGAGCCACTAAAACGACGCCCACTGGTTAACTCTAAATAGCGGCTTCCGGTTTCAGGGTTAACGTACTGACGCCCCGAGTCAGCCAAGATTAAGGAGTTACCATCGGCCATGAATACTTTTTGCATTTCGGTGCGGTCGGTGGAAAGTGATTCAGCATAAGACACTTTGCTTTTACCGATAGCGTTAAACCGCCCAGGGGTAATAAATGAGAATTCACTCTCTTGTTGCTGCTGCTGGTAATAGGTGTCTAATTTATCGGCGGCAGTGGGCGCCAGCCAAGTACTTAAAAAACCAATTAATACCATCATCACCGCCACCGGTACCATTGTGATTTTAAAGACTTCTTTAGGACCAAAGCCGGTAGCATATAAAACGGTCATTTCATTTTCACTGTGCATGCGTCCATACACCAACAAGATAGAAATATAAAATCCCAAAGGTAAAATAAGCTGTAAAAAAGTGGGCCCGTTATACAAGATGGTATAAAACACCGCTTCAGGGGGAATAATGCCCATCACGGCTTTATTTAAATGCACCACCAAACGCGCGCTGACCACGATCATCATTAAGATGCCGGTAATTACGAAGGTAGAGACGAGCAGTTCTCTTAAAAAATAACGAGTTAATATCAAACAACTTGTCCTTAAAGGGCCCTTTGCGCAGATGCGGCTTGCCTGCGTCCACCCAGCACTGATTTAAAAGGGTTAACTGTGGAAAAATCGACTTTTTCAAGTAGACTCAGCATTATCCCTGAAAATCTTGTTCAGCACTAGCAGGCTTAGCCCGCTTATGTTTTTAAAGCGTTTTGAAAACCATGGAGCTTCAATGCAATTTATACTTTCTCAAGCCAGTCTAAATGATTATAGCGGTCAGGCTATTATTGTCCCCTTAACCAGTAAAGGTGAACAATTAACACCTGCCAAGGCTGTGGATAAAAGTTTAAACGGCTTTATTGAACAAATATTAAGCAGCAATGATTTTAAAGCTAAGCCTGGCGACTGCCAAGTAATTCCAGTAGCTGGCGGCCCACGTCTTATCCTATTGGGACTGGGCGAACTTCCCATGACCGCCAGCGCTTTTATTAAGGCCGTGAACGCAGCGGCTAAAACTTTAAAAGGCAGCGCAGCCACTGATGCCCTTATTGATTTAGCCGGCGTTGAAGTACAAGAACAAAACCAAGACTGGGCACTGCGTCAATTAACGCAAGCGTTCCAAAATAGCCTATATCACTTTGATGAATGTAAAAGTAAAAGTGAAGACGACAAACCTGCCACCACTCAAACCTTAAATGTAGTGGCTGCAGCTGATAAACAAGTACACTTAGACTTTGGTCAGGCCGTGGGCATTGGCATGGCCTTTACCAAGAAGTTAGGCGATTTACCGCCAAACGTTGCGACGCCAACCTATTTAGCCGACGAAGCCGATAAGCTTGCCACCCTAAGTGACAAGCTAACCACTCACATATTAGATGAAGACAAAATGGAAGAATTGGGCATGGGCTCTTTCCTTTCTGTATCTAAAGGATCCATTGAACCAGGCAAGATTATTTGCATGGAATACATGGGCGGCAAAAAAGGTGACGCGCCTCATGTGTTAGTGGGCAAGGGTGTAACTTTTGACTCTGGCGGCATTAGCTTGAAGGGCGGCGCTGGCATGGACGAAATGAAATACGACATGTGTGGTGCCGCGTCTGTCTTGGGCACCGTACTGACGATGATTAAATTAGATTTACCCATTAACTTTGTGGGTGTCGTGGCTGCTGCTGAAAACATGCCATCAGGTCACGCCAGTAAGCCTGGTGACATTGTTACCGCCATGAACGGCACTACCATCGAAATTTTAAACACCGACGCCGAAGGCCGCTTGGTATTATGTGACGCTCTAACCTACACCATAGACACCTATAAGCCTGCCAGCATCGTTGATATTGCAACCTTAACCGGTGCCTGCATGATGGCATTGGGCGGCGTAAATTCAGGTTTATTCACTGAAAACGAAGACCTCGCAGCTGATTTATTAGCGGCTGGCGAGGTAAGTCGCGACAGTGCTTGGCGCCTACCACTACAGGAAGAGTATCAAGAGTTGCTAGACAGTAACTTTGCCGACATTGCGAACATTGGCGGCCGCTTAGCCGGTGCCACTACTGCCGCGTGTTTTTTATCGCGCTTCACTAAGGGCCAAAAATGGGCGCACTTAGATATTGCCGGTACCGCATGGAACAGTGGCGGTAAAAACAAAGGCGCTACCGGTCGCCCGGTGCCTTTGTTGGTAAATTATTTAGCGGCAAAAGCTTAAGCTAAACGCATGATGTAAAAAGCCGCCGCTATGAATAATAGCGGCGGCTTTTTTATGCCCAAGGATAATCACAGGGATGTGATGTATTAGAGTAATGCAGGATGCAATTACCGATGGGCTGTATTCTAAAATTGCACGACTACATGGATGTTGTCGGTAGAGCGAAGCAGGATGCCAGAGCCGAGGAGCAATATTTTAGGGTATGCCCTCAAATCGAGGCTACTGCTTATTCAGCGCGTCTAGCTTGTAATAAATACCCGTGGCCACAGAATTAGCAAAGTCATCGGTATTGTCGTAGTCCATTTTTTTACAATAAGCGGCTAAGTCTTTCACCATGGTATTGAGTTCACTCACTTCCTCGTGGCTACGGCCACACCCATCGCAATGGGTGCCTTTGTGAGTACAACCACCGGTACAAGCACGATATTTCATAACAGACTCTTTTATTTATTTAACCACATAAATTATAAAGAGACTGTGTGGGGCAAACCTTGCTTTAAGTCATGCAAGCCAATGTTAAGACAAAACATTCGCTCAGCGTTTTTGCCTGCGCGCCAGCAACGACATCAATAAAATAGACAAGGTTAAGCCTCCGCCTCCACTGTCATCACTAGAATTGGTCTCGTCATCATTGGGGGTAGGCGATGCGAGTTCATTTACCGTAATTGAAAACCCAAGCAGCGAAGCGGTATTACTGCCATCGCTCACTGAAATAACAATGTTATTGTAAGTGGCTTCATCGCCGCTGGTAGGCCTGCCAGTTAAAGAACCCGTACTGGTACTAAACGTGCTCCAGCTTGGTTGATTAATAATACTGAAGATTAGGTTAATGCTGTCGGCATCACTGAAGCTGGGACTAAATGAGTAAAGCTCATCCACGTCAACCTGGCCATCGGGGGCACCACTTATTAGCGGAGCCAGATCAATATTACTATCGCTGCTGATTACCTCAATGACAAAAGCATTAAGCGACGCCGTGGCACTACCATCCGAAACCGAGATAATGATAGCGCTGTACAATCCCTCATCGCTACTTTGTGGCGTGCCGGATAATTTACCGGTAAGTGTTGAAAAACGGCTCCAGGCCGGTTGGTTAATAATACTAAATAGCAGACCATCACCGTCGCTGTCTTGAGCGACGGGTGTGAAACTGTAAAAATTATCCGCAATTACATCACTGGCCGGCGTGCCGCTGATGGTGGGCACGGTATTGCCGATTACAATGGCATTCACCGTGATGGAAAAACCACTTAAAGCGCTACTGTCGGTACCATCTGTCACCGTAATAACTATGCCATTGTAGGTGGCTATATCACTGCTTTGCGGAGTGCCGCTGAGGACACCACTAACGGTATTGAAGCTGGTCCAGACTGGTTTGTTACTGATTGAAAAAGTCAGGTCATCACCATCGGCATCGCTGCTAACAGGCGTGAAACTATAAACATTTCCCACGGTAACACTGCTGCTGGGGGTCCCGCTAATGGCCGGAGCACTATTAACAAACACCGGGTTTACGCTAATGGAGAAACTGCTTAAAGAGGTGGTATCAGTGCCATCCGATACAGAGATAGTCACATTTGAATAGCTGCCTTCATCACTGCTCTGGGGCGTGCCCGTTAAAACACCGGTTGAAGTACTAAAGCTGGCCCATGCAGGTTTATTGGTAATGGAAAAGGTAAGATTGTCGTTATCAAAGTCGTCGGCAGTGGGGGTAAAACTATAACTTTGGCCGCTGGTGACACTGGTGTCAGGGCTGCCACTGATAGTGGGCGCTGTGTTGACAAAACCTAGGGTGGCCGCATCCTGGTGGGTAATATACAACCTGCCGCTGGCGCCCCCTACAAACGATATCAAACCGTTATGCACATTCAGTGAGCGTTTGCCAAAGGGTACACCTACATCGGTTAACTCAAACTCCTGTGCACTCTGAGTAACTGGGTCGTATTCGATAAGAAACGTGCCCGACACCCCGAACGAGCCTTCCAAATACAGCAAGTAATATTTTCCCGTTACCGAATCCAAAGTAGCCGGTTTTAAGTTACCGGTTACCGATTTTAAACTGCCACTGGTTTTAGTGGCGATATCAATCTGGGTAACCGTGCCATAACTATTACCATTAAGAATAGTGTGGTAAAACGCGCGTACGTCTGAATCGTTACGAAACCAAAAATAATGCACATTACCATTGCCATCCAATTCCAGTTGCATGTGTTTATTATCAGAGCTTCCGCTGTAACCCGTAACGGTAGTATTTACATTGTTGGAGATAAATTGCGGGTCGTTGGTGTTATACCACGCCAAATAATTGTTGGCGGTGGGACGGGGCAACATCTCAAAACCATTTCTGACATTGCCAGGTAAATCGTCAATGTTAAAGGCTTGAGTGCGAGTCCAACTACTTGCACCTGTGCGGGTTGCCATAATGCCAAAATCATCTGACTCTGATGTGTAAAGCACCACGATAGCCGCGCTGGCATTTATAGCAATTTGTGGCCGGCCATTCACATAACTGTGATAGATACCGGAAGAATCATTGGTTCGATCAGCGACATTGGTCGACACCTGCTCGGTGATGAATGAGAGCCCACCATTGGCACTGCCCGCATAATAAACCGCATAGTTTCCGCTACGAGTGAAAGTATACTCAGGGTTTGAATCGCGTTTAATGAAGTAAGTAATATGTGGGTTACCAAGGTCGTCACTGACGATGGCCACGGCACCCACTCTATAAAATTCTTGCGATACGGTAGTAGACGTAAACACACCTGCACTGGTGTACTGTCCATACATTACTTGCTCACCATCCTCAGTATCTGCCACCCAGGCTAGATGGGTAGTATGATTGGAGTCAAGAATTGAACTGATGGAGGCATTAGGTGTAGTAAGGGTGGAAATCTGTGTATCCAGAGTAAATGTTTGTGCCAACAGTTGCGGAGAATTTAGAAGCGAGACAAAAAAGAATAAAAAAGTGAACTTACATAATTTATTTACAACTTTCACAGCAGTCACCCTAAGATGGCGAATAGTAATTAAATTATAAATATCCTTTGCGTATACTGGGTCTGTCCTTGTAATTAATTCGCTATCTTCTATTTAGTTTTGAAAGCACAGTTACTAAATTAAACTAGTTCAATATATGAAATTGGTCAATTGTATCAGGTCGTTTTAAGAGGTTTTTCGTAAATGGCTTACCTCATCGATGCTCTGTTACCTCGTGCATTCTCACGCCAATACGCTGTGCGACAAAGGTTGGGAGATAACAGGCTGAAATAGGTTTAAATTACGCTTTAGACTTAGAAATGTTAAACATTGCACTAAGCTAAAACTAACGACTATAAAGCGCAGGCACCGCCTTCAATAACGCTTGTGTGTATTCGTGAACTGGCGCCGTCATAACTTGTTCAGTGGTGCCTTGCTCAACAATCACACCATCCTTCATTACGGCTACCCTATGTGCCAAGTGCGGCACGATAGAAAGGTCATGAGTGATAAACAATAAGGACACACCGGTTTCTTGCTGCAGCTCATTAAGCAACTCTAAAACCTGGCCGCGAATAGAGACATCCAGGGCAGATGTGGGTTCGTCACAAATAATCAATTGTGGTTTTACGGCTAAGGCACGGGCAATAGCAATACGCTGGCGCTGCCCGCCCGAGAACTCATGGGGATAACGATCTAAATGATCGGGCTCTAACCCCACTCGCGTTAATAAGGCACACATGATTTTTTCACGCTTAATCGCACTGACCTCTACCTTTAAACTCACCATGCCTTCTTCAATTATCTCACGCACGCTCATGCGCGGATTCATGGACGAAAACGGATCTTGAAAAATCACCTGAATATCGCGGCGGTGTGGTAAAAACTCTGAATGGGACAAACCATTCAACTCTTTGCCTTTAAATACAATACTGCCACTGTGTACAGGGTTTAAACGTAATATCGCTTTTCCCATTGTGGTTTTACCCGAACCCGATTCCCCTACTATGGCCAGTGTCTCACCTTTCCTAACGTTAAAAGAAACACCATCTACCGCCTTGGTATGGCCAAAGGTGCGTTGTAATATGCCTTTCTTTTTTGCAAACCAAACCTTTAAGTCTTTCACTTCCAATATCGGTTCGCTTTCACAGGCATCAATAAAGTCATCACTTTTAGGTAATGAATTAATTAAGCGCTGGCTGTATTCATGTTGAGGGTTAGCAAAAAATGTTTGGCAATCTGCCTGCTCTATAATTTTACCTTGCTGCATGACCGCGACAGTGTCGGCCATTTCAGCGACCACACCCATATCGTGGGTAATTAACAAAACACTTAGATTACGGCTTTTTCGTAAATTATTAAGCAGCTCTAAAATTTGACGTTGAATGGTGACATCTAACGCGGTGGTGGGCTCGTCGGCCACTAACAATTCAGGTTCACATGCCAATGCCATGGCAATCATCACCCGTTGTTTTTGGCCACCCGATAATTGATGCGGGTACCATTTTAAACGAGCAATGGGATCTGGCATGCCCACCTCTTGCAGTAACGCGACTAATTTTTCTTGCAAACCGGCGTCAGCGATATGTTGATGTAGTTTTAATACTTCTTGTAATTGTACCCCAATGGTTTGCACTGGGTTTAACGAGGTTTGTGGCTCTTGGAAGATCATGGCGATCTTTTTGCCACGCACACTGTTCATTTGGGTTTCAGTTAATTCAAATAGTTTTCTCTGAGCAAACACCACACTACCCGAAGTTATGGTTAACACCTCAGGCAACAAACGCATGATAGATAAAGAGGTTAAAGATTTACCCGAACCTGACTCCCCTACTAACGCAAATATTTCACCTTGTTTTATATCAAAGCTAACGCCTTTTACTAATTCTAAAGAACCTGCGTGTACGTGCAGATTTTTTACTGACAATACTGTTTGTGACGTTTTCATATTATGCATCTCCTTTAGCCGTATTGGGGTCAAAGGCATTACGTACTTCATCTGAAAACAAGTTGGCCGCCAATACTAAGGTAAACATCAAAATAAAGGCCGCACTCACCGACCACCACACTACAGGGTCTCGTGATAACTCCGAACGTGCCGCGTTGATCATGTTGCCCCAACTGTACATATCAGGGTCAACCCCCACACCAATATAAGACAGTACGGCTTCAGCTAATACAAACATACTAAAGTCCAAAACAATGGCGATTAAAATGAGGTGAGTGACGTTAGGCAGTATATGTTTGCCAATGACTCGGCGATGGCTCACGCCAAATGCATGAGCGGCTTGTACATAATCAAGCTGGCTTACTTTTAGGGTTTCGGCACGCAACATGCGGCACAATCCGGTCCAGCTGGTTAAACCTAAAATCCCACACAAGGCTAAAAATTTAAAGTCGCTTCTTAGGGTGGTTAAATTAAATTGTTCACTGTGGGTTTCAATGTACACATCAATTAATAAAACGGATGCAGCAATTAATAATATACCTGGGATGGAGCTTAGGGTGGTGTAAATATACTGCACCACATCATCTACCCAACCTTTAAAATAGCCCGCGCTGATGCCTAATATAATGGCCAACGGTAAGGTCACTAACGTCGCCAACGTGCCTATTAACACACCGGTTCGAATGGCCTTTATGCTTTGATATAAAACATCTTCACCTACTTTGTCGGTGCCCAATATATGGTAAAACTCACTTAGGGATAACATCCAACAGGCAATGATACTAATGAGTGTTACGCAAATATAAGCCACGTGCCAAGGGATTGAGTTATTAGAAGCCAGTCCTTTTTCTTTTTTCCTTGCTAAGTAATATCTATGCAGTCCAATAGGGATAGCGGCGATAATCATGCCCGCAATTATGGCCAATAGACTGCGCCATAATACATCCCAAGCTCGCTCATCCGCATCGTTAAGATGAGAGCCACCATTTTTCAGGCGGGGATAATCGCGATAAACACTGCCGTTGGCATCGGTCATATTCTCTTTGGCAAATGAATGTAATGAAAAAGGGGCTGAATAAGTACTTTCGTTGCGGCTATTCAATCGTATTAATACTTTATCTAATACTGATTTCACATCAGAACTGTAGGCCACCTCTTGATGGGATGAGTTCTCTAACCTAGGCAGTGACTCACGAAAATGCAGGGAGTCTAGTAACGAAATTAGAATATAAAAAAGGATAACAATAAAGCTGGCCATGCCTACCTTACTGGAGAACACCCCACTCCAGCGTTTCTTGGCTTGTGGATTTTTACGTAACTGCCACAGGAAAAGTCCCACCGAGGCAATTAACGTATAAATTAATAAATCACTCCATAATAATACCGGTAAGATCATGATAACTTCACCCTAGGATCAACCAACGTATACGAAATATCCGTTAACAATAAACCGATTATGTACAGCACCGACCCTAAAAACACCATGGCTCGCACTACTGCAAAATCTTGTGCTTGAATGGCATCTAGGGTGTAACTGCCAAGCCCAGGTATGCCAAAAAAGGATTCCATTAATAAGCTGCCCATAAACAACTGGGGAATCACCACCACCACACCGGTTAATACGGGAATCATACCGTTGGGTAGTAGGTGCTTAAACAATAAATTTAACTCTGACACGCCTTTAGCACGAGCAGTACGAATATAATCTTTACCGGCTTCTTCTATAAAGATAGTGCGGTACATGCGAGTACCCGCACCTATGCCTGCTAACACACCAATAATGATGGGGAGAATTAAAAACCGTATGGCGTCTGCCCCGCCTAGATATCCAGATATAGGCACAAGGTTCCACATTTTGGCAAAGAAAAACTGTCCACCTAATATGTAAAATACTGAGGATATTGATAACAACATGACACAAAAGGTTAAGGCCGAAAATTCAAATAAACTGGCCCTAAACATCACAATCACCAGCGCAAAAAATATATTAACCGCAATGCCGATGATAAAGGTGGGCACCTGCACCGCTAAACTGGGCCACATGCGCTCTTGAATATCACCACCTATGCTGCGACCCTCATCCGATTTACCAAAATCAAAGGCCAGTAATTTAACGGACTTATCAAAAAAGATGGTCTGGGTTACCACCTCCAATCCGTCTTTTTGTGAATTCACAAATAAGGGTTTGTCGTAACCACGTTGCGCTTTCCAATTATTAATATCTTGCTGGGTAATATGTTTGTCACCCAATTGCACTCGTGCCATTTGATCAGGGGTATTTACCATAAAAAACAAAGCAAATGTGAGTACATTCACACCAATTAAAATGGGAATGGCGTACAGAAAACGTCGAACAATATAAGCTAACATGCCGTTACCCTCCTATGGTGCGTTTTTGACGACGCTGGTAGTTCATCACGCCGGGAATAATAAGCAGCAACACGACTATTAATACAATGATCATGGGCCATACATTAGGCTGATTCCATTTGGCTTGCATCGCTTTGCGTTTCACTATATCTATATTGCGATACTTCAACGACACTTTACTGATGCCATGTATTTTATCGTTACCCACCCAGTCATGCCCTAAAACAAAATCATAAGTGTGATAAGACGTACCCCATGGATTGTCATGCTGGATGATTTGTAGCATTTTTGAAATCGTCTCTGCCCGTTCAGGGGTATCTTGTTGCAGCTGCATTTTTTCAAACAAAACATCGTATTCTGAATTTTTATAGTTAGCGGAATTTACCCCAGACTTTGAATCTACTTGAGCATTAGGGCCATACAATAAAAACAGGAAGTTTTCCGGATCGGGGTAATCCGCCAGCCAACCCCAAAAATAAATTTGAACATTAGCGGTTTCCATTTTTCCTTTAAAGCGATTGTAATCTGTGGCCCGCACATTCAACTGCAAACCAATGCTATCAAACTGCTTTTTAATCCAGCTTAAGCGAGCCTTAGAACTTGAGGATGCGGTGGTATCCAAATTAATAACCAGCGGCTCACCGGTTTTGGCATTGCGACCATCTGGGTAACCAGCTTGCACCAACAACTCTTTGGCATACTCAAGTGACTTGCGTACCGGTTGGCCGTCTACCCAATCAAATACCGTTTTAAGATTTCCCTCTTGACCCTGTTGATAACCAAAAATACCGGGAGGAATCGGGCTCATGGCGGTTTCACC
>JAPYOO010000434.1 GCA_029938135.1 Bermanella sp.
TTACCTACAGCTCTATGGGTTGGTTGGGGTTGGTACGCACTAAAACGGCAGGGGGGGCATTAAATATTAGTGCGCAAAAAGGCGTTTATGATAATGGTCATACGGGCCCTGACATTGAAACCAGCGGTGGCTTGGTTACGTTTAATGTGGCCGGGAATATTGGTGTGGTTGCAAATGGTTCTATTGAAGTGCGCGATTCGGTTTTATCCGGCGTGGTGGGTGCCGAAAACGTAACATGGGATTTTAGATCCTATGCGGGTTCTGCATATATAGAATTAAAAAATATCGATTATAACAATGCCACAGGCTTTAATTTGCTAACCAAAATCAGTGGTGGTGATATTAATGTGAGTGGCATTATTAACGACTCTGATACGGCAACTTCTATTGAAACTGCCACGATTACCTTGCAAACCGACTTGGTTGGTGACGATATCGTTATGAGCGAAACCTCAGGCATATACAGCCATGGTGGTTCTATCGCATTAGATAGTCTTGGGAACATTGGAATGGGTTATACCGATTCAGCAGGCGGGGCTATTAACATTACAGTGACTGGCGATATATATGATGTACATACCGGCTCTGATTTAACGTCGGCTGGTGGGCTTATTACGATTAATAGCCAAGGAAATATTGGCGGTAGCGGTAACGGGACAGCCAGTGCCATTGAAGTTATTAATTCCACATTAAAAATTAACCCTTCTGGTCTTAATCAATCCATGTACTTTGAGAATAATGACCCTCTCACGGACCTCACTTTTAATACGATAGATTATGACGGAACGGCAACCTTTAATTTAAATGCAGTTGCCATAAATGGTGGCGATATTATTTTGGATGGAGACATTACAGATTACACCCCAGTAACAAGTACTGATGTGGCCACGATTCATTTTGAAACGCAAACCAGTAACGGTAATATCATAATAAATGATGGCTCTTTGTTAAGAAGCTACGGCGGAAATATCCACCTTTTATCGCAGGGATCACTAGGGCTTGCGTACACTAAAACCGACGGCGGTGATTTATTTATTAACGCACTGGATGTCTATGATAATGGCACAACTAATCCAGACATAGAAACCAATGGTGGCCTTGCCACATTAAACATTGCAGGTAACGTAGGTGTTACGGGTGGTAATGGCATCGACGTTTACAACACGGTTATTACTGGCAGTGTATTGGCCAATAATGCTACTTGGAATATTGATAGTCTTTTTGGTGCAAGCAGTGTGACGCTAGGTGAGCTGGATATTAATGGTGCTACGGGATTTAGTTTAAATGTTAATGCCTATAATGGAGATATCATTGTTACCGAATCGCTTAGTGACTCTAACTTAGCGAGCCTGGACAGCGCTGATATATTTTTTAAAACACACACCAATGGCGATAATATTATCATCAATAGCGGAGCAATAATTAACAGTTATGGCGGCAGTATTGACTACGAATCGGCGGGCAATGTGGGTTTATCGCAAACACTGTCCATGGGGGGTGACATACACATTACAGCAGCTGGCCAGATTTATGATAACAATAATATAGGCAGTGATATTTCGTCTTCGGGTGGTTTAGTTACCCTTAGCGCCGGCACCCACATTGGTGGTACATCGTTTGCCAGCGCCATCGAAATTCATGATTCAATCGTGGATGTGTTAGTCACTAGCAACGATCAAAATGCCTGGTTCAATGTAGATGAAGCGGATAGCACCCTTAACATTCGTAATATAGATTATAACAATGGCAATGGTTTTATATTGGGAGCTCGCGGCCAAAATGGGGCCGGCATTATTGTTTCGGGTCAACTTCAAGACAGTGATTTGGGCGTAAGTGACAGCGCCAGTTTTAATTTTGTAACCACCAGTGCCACAGGTGACATTACCATTAATGATGGAGCAACTATTCGAACCAGTAATGCAGGTTCCTTGACGATTAACTCTGCCGGCAACTTATATTTAACGGGTGTGTTTTCAGGTGTCGGCGGTGCCGTTATTCAGGCTGACGGAGAAATAGTAGATAACGGAAATACCACGTTTGATATTACATCCACTGGGCTAGTGGTATTGGCAGGCGGAGGCGATGTAGGTATAGCTGGCATTAATGAAGCGCTAGACGTTAGTGGCGGCATATATGATATCAATATGGGATCAGGTAATTGGGCGATCGTCGCAAATGGCG
>JAPYOO010000435.1 GCA_029938135.1 Bermanella sp.
TTCTGCTTTAATTCTTGTGTTTCATCCTTTTATCTCCAGCTTTATACATGAACACTGAAACTAGCAGATAGCTTAATTACCTTTTTGGTATTTCTGTTATTTTAAATAGGCAAGTGCACGTGACCAACGTCGAAAAAATGATTGAGCCGGTAGTTGAATATTTATATTGCCGTACGCCTGATGCTTGGATAAAGGCGGCCTTAGAAAACCTAGAGACTATTTTAATAGATCATGCGGCCAATGAGCTAAAAGCGGCTCAATCTGCCATGACCCTTATCTCCCGTAATCCCTTAAGCCTTGATATCCTCAACAAAATGTCGCGTTTGGCGCGTGAAGAGTTAGTGCATTTTGAGCAAGTATTAAAAATACTAAAAACCCGTGGCATTGATTACAAACCGCTAAAAGCCAGTGGTTATGCCTATAAAATGGCCAAACACGTAAGAGGGGATAACAAAGGTAAGTTGGTTGATTCGTTAATTATTGGCAGTATTATTGAGGCACGTTCTTGTGAGCGCTTTGAAAAAATATCGTCCCATTTAGACAGTGAGCTTGAAAAGTTTTATTTGTCTTTATTGAAATCAGAATCGCGTCACTTTCAAGATTATTTAGACCTTGCTCAAAAGTACAGTGAAGAGCCTATAGAGGCGCGTGTACATTTCTTTTTAGAAATTGAAAAAGACAGTATATTGAATCCAGATGATTTGTTACGCCTACACAGTGGTATGCCCACCGATAATTTAAAGCTCTAGCCTAAGAACCCTTATAACTCATGCTTGAGTGTCACGCTCATAGTGAACTGCTGCCCCGTCATTGATTTTGGAAACGCGGGGAACGGATTGGCGCCGAGAATTTTTAGTTGGATCCACTTTTTGTATTCTTTCGGGCCATCAATTAATTCGATGTTAATTTGTGTGGCAATGCCTGCTCGGATTAGGGTTAACTGCACAGAAGCCTCCCCCCAATACGGGCTGTTTTCACTCTTCTTTAAAAGGTGGCTATAGATCGCCTGCTGATATTGCTGCTCCACACTGAGGTCTTTACCCGATTGATCTGCGAGGTCACCTGAATTACTGGTTACTTTTCTGTTTTGTCTTATTGGTTTATTAGATTGCTCTGGCTTGCTCTTCTGTGTTAATTTTTTTTCATTAATTATCTTTTTTGTGTTGCCCGCTATGCTTGGGCTGACAACGGATAGCGCAGATAACTCAGTGGTAGATAGGCTACTTTGTGGCTTGGGTTCTTCTTTGGGTTTAGGGTTGATTTTGGGCATTTTTTTTGAGATGGACTCTAATAATATGGTGTGACTGCTACCCTTGGAGGATTGCTGGGGCGCATCTGAGTCGGTCCAAAAAATAACCAAGCCGTGTAACGCCATTGAAATGGCTATGCAGCTAAGTAGTAAGTGTTGCTGAATGAAATGAGCCAAACGCCGCATATAGATTGTCGCAAATGAACTTTAGGCACACATTATAGCGTCTATGCTTTGATGAATCTTTTAATTAATAGCCGACAACAACAGTAGGATTTAGCCAAAGAGCGTTGTATTATCCTTGGCTGTAATTTGTATTGTATTTTAATCGTGTGATCGTTTTTTACACACACAATAATGGAGCGCATTATGAGCGTATTAGTTGGCAAAAAAGCCCCAGATTTTACCGTATCAGCTGTACTGGGTGACGGTACTATTGTTGATGAATTCACACTGTCAGAAGCGATTAAAGGCAAGTACGCTTTAGTTTTCTTTTATCCGTTGGATTTCACCTTTGTATGTCCTTCTGAGTTGATCGCACTTGATCACCGTATGGACCAATTTAAAGCGTTAGGCGTTGAAGTAATCGCTGTTTCTATCGATTCTCAGTTCACTCACAACGCATGGCGTAACACAGCCATCAATGATGGTGGTATTGGCCAAGTTAAATACACAATGGCTGCGGATATTTCTCATGATATCTGTAAGGCGTATGACGTTGAATCTGACGGCGGCGTTGCTTTCCGTGGTGCTTTCATCATCGATACAAACGGCGACGTTCGTTCTCAAATCGTAAATGACTTACCACTAGGTCGTAACATGGAAGAGCTAATCCGTATTTTTGAAGCGCTTCAGTTCCACGAAGAGCACGGTGAAGTTTGTCCAGCCGGTTGGACTAAAGGCGATAAGGGTATGGACGCATCTCCAG
>JAPYOO010000436.1 GCA_029938135.1 Bermanella sp.
TCCTTAAGCCACTGAATCTAGCTCCATGTTGTGTTGGTCTTCTGCAGGCGGTGTTTTTTTTGAGCCAAGTGATGCAAGTTTATCATCCCGTATAGTAGGCATTTTATAATCAAAATAAAAACACAATAGCGCACTGACTAAAAATCCACATTGCATGTTAAATACCCAGCCTTGGCTGTGCCATAACCACCTATCATTAACAAATCCATCGGCCAGTAACGTAACTAGCAGTAATAAGCCGCTGGCACGCATCATGAAATGGCTAAGTTTAAAGTTATTGTTATACACAAACGGCACAATAATTAATGCCAGCCAAGTTCCCCAAAATATATAAACTTCGAATTGAATTTGTTGTTGAGCAAGGTTGAATATTCTTAATACTTGGCTAGCTGCAATCACCCCCGCCGTGGCTACTACTAAGCCACCACAGGTGCCTATTGTTAGTTGTCCCAGCCAATGATTGTTAGGTGATGCATTTTGTTTGTTCTGACGACGCTCCAGCCACAGCATATTTCCACTGATAATTAATCCACAAACGGCTAAGGCCGACAGTGCATAAAGTACCTTCAGCCAACCATTGCCATACAGAACATAATGCAAAGGGGTTACCGCGGCAAAAATACGCTGGAACACACCTTTTTCCACAAAGCTGCCTCGGTGTACTTGCTCACCGTTAGATAATTTGAAGGTTACACTTTCTAAGTTACTCAGTTTTGTCTTGTGACTGCCCGAAAATTTTATTAAACCGCCCTTGTCATTTAAACCATCGATGAAAATAAAATCCATATCAACGTCAGGCATCTGCTGCTGTTGTTTTATTAACAAGTTATTGATGGGTTGTGAGCGTACATATTCTTGGCTGATGATTGCTTTTGGCCCCAATACCGCCTCGGTGGCCTTGGGCACATCGCCATTAAATGCGGCAACCGCGAGGATGGGCGAGATTAAATTAAGTAAACCCAAGATAGTGCCGCTAAAAGCCAGTATTAACGTGAAGGGAAGTGACCATAATCCTAACAGTTTATGCTGGTCGGTAAGCAATAGGCGCCAGCTACGCTTGGGGCGCAGCATGACAAATTCTTTACGCCATTTAAGGTGAATAAAGATGCCAGCAATAATGGCCAGCAACATGGCCATGCCAGCAAATCCTACCAGGTAGCCTCCCCACGGGTGAGGCAAGTGCAAGTCGGTGTGTAAGTAAGTCAACAGCTCGGCTATATCGGAATTGGCTTCAGGTATTATTTGGCCGTCGTTAGGGTTTACCTTAACAATGTGTGCTGGGGTGTCGTCTTCAAAATAATGGGCGAAGTAAATATTACCGTTAACATCGTCTGCGGTTTGAATAAAAAAGGTGGTGTGATTAAAGCCTTGGGCCTGTGCGGTTAATAAGGCTTTGTCTAAATTTTGTTGTTGCACATTTAGATTGGGGTTATTGGGTGATTGCCATTGGGCCAGCTCTGCTTCAAATAAAGCGGGAATGCCCGAGAAGGTCACTATAAATAATAAAATACTGCTGATGATGCCAATCCAGCCGTGGGTGTTATATAGGGTTTTATGGGTGCTCTGTTGCATAGTTATCTCCTTAAACCTGTGGGCCAATTAACATCATGGCATCCAATACCATGGCAGGAACTAAAATACTCAGCATGCGCAGCCAAGCTTGCGCTCCTCTGGGGGCTAACATTGCCCAATAAAAAAGGGCCGCCCAAAAAACAAAAAAGAAGGTACCGCCTGCAAAAATTTGTTCCACGGTATCGCCAAACGGCCACACTAGGGTGATGGCGATGGTCAGCGCTATGGTGCAAATGAGCGCACCTAACACGGCGGCGGTAATTTTGCTGGCAGTGCCATTTAGCGTTTGTTTAAACTTATTCATAGCATCCACCCTGTGAAATTCACGCCGGCTATTATTAAAAATGTCAGGCTTATGGCGCTACTTATTGTCACTAAGGCAGGTTGAAAAATACGTAGCTGAACAAACGCCAGCCCCAATGCCATTAGCGCAAATAGCCAGTAAAACGCGCCTTGCTCCCACCCATAAGGGTGGCTCATCAATAACATCGAGGTAATCAGTATGAAAGTCCCAGCCAAGCGTCGGGCCATGGGAATCTTGTGGCTGTGCACTTCGCTGACACCGTAAAATAAGTGCAGTGCGGGCCAAATTAAAAATATTCCTG
>JAPYOO010000003.1:0-13243 GCA_029938135.1 Bermanella sp.
GCGTGTTCACCTGCAGCAACAGTGGCTCGGTAAAGTTTAGGGAACGCGTAGTCAAAATCGTTAAGGGCAGCGGCTAAACTATGGCCTTCCAGTACTCGTGAACGAATATCTAGAATCATCGACTTAATGTGCTTTTTCTCTGTTTGTTCGGCGGTTGCCCTAAGGGTTTCTTCTATAGGAAGGCCCGCAGAAATAAGTGTAGAGAGTTGGCGGGTTAACATAGATAGGTCGGCGGTTTTGATGCCTCGCCTAAATAGATTGCCTAGCGAGCTGGTACTACTGGACTTGGATTCAGTAACTTCCACTGATAATGGCATCCAGTTTTTGTCACGTAATTGCTGTCGCACTTGGCGGGGGCTATCGGCTTCAAGCACCCCTTTTTTTTGTTTGCCGGCATCATTGAGGGCCGTGTATTCAAAAACTGCCATATTATGCCTTCGTCACCCTTAATACTTCTTCAAGGGTAGTTTCACCTTCCGAGGCTTTTTGAAGCCCATCCTGCTGAATGCTATTGCTCTTAGTACGTGCATATTTATCAATGTCTATTTCGCCAGCACCATTGTGAATGAGTGCTTTAAGTGGCTCGTCCACTTCAATTATCTCGTAAATACCTCGACGGCCTTTGTAACCGGTGCCGCTGCATTGCGTGCATCCATTTGCATGAAATAGCTCAAGCTTAGCATCAGCGTCAAGATTGAATAACGCTTTTTCAGCCTCGTCCGCACTGTAGGGTGTCTTGCACTCTTGGCAAAGTGTTCGTACGAGTCTTTGGGCGACAACACCCACTAAACTGGATGCAAGCAGAAATGGCTCAACCCCCATGTCTTGTAAGCGAGTTACCGCGCCCACGGCTGTATTGGTGTGTAAGGTTGATAATACTAAGTGACCGGTTAAAGAGGCTTGAACCGCAATTTCTACGGTTTCGCGATCTCGAATTTCTCCAATCATTACTACATCAGGGTCTTGTCGCAGAATAGCGCGTAAACCGCGAGCAAACGTCATCTCTACTTTATTACTAACCTGGGTTTGACCAATGCCTGGCAGGCTGTATTCCACTGGATCTTCGATGGTGAGGATGTTGCGTGAGCTGTCGTTTAATTCACTAAGGGCGGCATATAAAGAGGTGGTTTTACCTGAGCCTGTGGGTCCAGTCACTAGGATTATGCCATGAGGCTTGCTAATGATGGATAGTAGCCGAGTTAGATTGTCGCCTTTCATGCCCAGTTGCTTTAAATTGAGTCGGCCTGCTTGTTTGTCTAAAAGACGCATTACTACTCTTTCGCCATGGGTTGAGGGCATAGTAGAAACACGTACATCCACTTCCCTGCCCGCTAATCTGAGGGCAATTCGGCCATCTTGAGGGACGCGCTTTTCGGCAATATCCAGTTTAGACATAACCTTGATACGGCTGACCAGCAATGGTGCTAAAGCGCGCTTGGGTTCCAGAACTTCTTGTAATACGCCGTCTACTCGAGCTCGGACGACTAAACGTTTTTCGAACGTTTCTATGTGTATGTCGGACGCGTTACGTTTAACGGCATCGGTTAATATGCCATTAATCAAGCGCACTATGGGGGCGTCGTCTTGCTGGTCCATTAGATCTTCGGTTTCTTGAATCATATTAGCCAAGCTGGCTAGATCCATGTCGTCGCCTAACTCTTCCATGGCTTCGCGGCTGTCTGCACTTTCTTGGTAGATGCGGGATAATTGAATGTTGAAGTCATCATCAGACACGGCTTCAAATTTAACGTTTGAACCTAGAATACGTAAACTTTCAGCAAAAGCCTGCGCAGGGGTTTCATCTTTATACCAAGCCTGAAAACCTGCTTCCCCTTTCAGTTCGGCCACTAAGCCAAAACGCTTCGCAAAGCTGTATGGTAATCGAGAAATTTTTGGGGTTTGTTCGGTAGAGTCCACTCTGGGTAGCATCCATGATTTGATTTTTATAATAGATGCTAAGTGTACCTAGTAGTTCCCAATATAGAAGATGGACACGTTAAAAATTGAGACTTTTTGCCCTTTTAGGCCCTAATTACCTTGGCCATGCTTTATTTTGAACAAAAAAAAGCCAGGCAATGCCTGGCTTTTCGTTATTGGCTAAGTTCTAGACTTTGCTTTCTAACTCAGGAATGGCTTCAAATAAATCTGCCACAAGACCGTAATCAGCTACCTGGAAAATGGGTGCTTCTTCGTCTTTGTTGATTGCAACAATGACTTTAGAGTCTTTCATGCCTGCAAGGTGCTGAATGGCACCAGAAATGCCAACCGCTACATATAAGTCAGGAGCAACAATTTTACCTGTTTGGCCAACTTGCATGTCGTTAGGTACAAAGCCAGCATCAACCGCGGCGCGTGATGCACCTACAGCTGCGCCTAATTTGTCAGCAAGCTTGTACAGCATTTCAAAGTTTTCGCCGTTTTGCATGCCACGACCACCAGAAATAACAATGCTTGCAGCAGTTAGTTCAGGGCGGTCTGATTTAGCCAGCTCTTCACCAACAAAGGCAGAGATGCCTTTGTCAGAAATTGCGCTAACCGTTTCAACACTTGCAGATCCGCCTTCAGCAGAAACAGGGTCAAAACCCGTAGCACGTACAGTGGCTACTTTAATTGAATCGCTTGTTTGAACAGTCGCGATTGCGTTACCAGCATAGATAGGACGTGTGAATGTATCAGCAGAAACAACACTGATAATTTCAGAAATCATATTTACATCTAACAAGGCTGCAGCGCGAGGCAAGAAATCTTTACCTGTTGTTGTGGCTGGCGCTAGTATGTGACCGTAGTCTTTACCTAGTTCAGCTACAAGGTCGCCCATGGCTTCAGCTAGTTGATACTGGTAAGCCGCGTCGTCAGCTACCAATACTTTGGCAACGCCTTCAACTTTAGCAGCAGCTTCAGCAGCAGAGGCGCAATCAAGGCCGGCAACCAATAAAGTAACATCGCCGCCAATTGCTTTGGCTGCTGCTACTGTATTTAAAGTTGCTGCATTTACAGCAGAATTATCGTGTTCTGCAATAACTAATATGCTCATTACAGTACCTTCGCTTCGTTTTTAAGTTTCTCAACCAGCTCATCAACGCTAGCAACCTTAATACCAGCAGAGCGCTCAGCTGGAGGAGTAACCTTAACAAGTGTTTGAGTTGATTTAACTTCAACACCAAGATCACTGGTAGTTACCACTTCAAGCGGCTTACGCTTTGCTTTCATGATATTCGGAAGAGAAGCGTAACGAGGCTCGTTTAAGCGCAAGTCACTGGTAACGATAGCTGGCAAGGTTAAGCCAACAGTACGAAGACCACTGTCAATCTCACGAGTTACGTTAACTTTATCGCCTTCAACAACCACTTCAGAAGCAAATGTGCCCTGAGCCATACCTGTTAGGGCGCCTAGCATTTGGCCAGTTTGGTTGTTGTCGTTATCAATAGATTGCTTACCCAGGATAACAAGCTGAGGCTGCTCTTTATCAACAATGGCTTTAAGGATTTTAGCAACCGTTAAAGACTCAAGCTTTTCTTCAGTTTCTACCAAGATACCGCGATCGGCACCTAACGCTAGAGACGTTCGGATTTGCTCTTGGGCCACTTTAGGGCCTATGGAAACCACTACGATCTCAGTGGCTACGCCTTTTTCTTTAAGGCGAACCGCTTCTTCAACCGCGATTTCGCAGAATGGGTTCATAGCCATTTTTACATTGGCTAGATCAACATCGGTGTTATCGGCTTTAACGCGAACTTTCACGTTGTAGTCAATTACACGCTTAACAGCAACAAGAATCTTCATAGATTCCCCGTCAATTAAGTGAATTTTAAGTAAAGAGGTAAGCATAAAAATAAGGAACTATACATACCTACCTGTTTGTAAGGCGCAATATATTGAACTTCTTTAGAGTACAAGTCAATATACGCCGTGAGGGTCGGTATCGCTTCTATTTAGTATGAATTACCGCTCAGCTAACATTTGTCTGCTGGATTCTATTCAAACGCCCGTTTGAATGCTAGTCTTGTGTGAGTTGGTATTGTATTTATTTGTATCTACCGTGCAAATAAAGCCTTAGATTAGCTATTATTTTGGTTTGGCTAACACAGGCGCACCACGTATACTATGCCCACTTTTTTTCAGGTCTACGGACCTATTTATATGCGGCTCAGTGATTAGAGCCTGTTGTTTTATATTTTGAGGAGAGATCAATGGTGGAACGCGAAGCGATGGAATATGACGTTGTCGTTGTCGGCGGCGGCCCGTCTGGCCTATCAACTGCAATACGTTTAAAGCAGCTGGCCAATGATAAAGGTCAGGAGCTAAGTGTTTGCCTAGTAGAAAAAGGCTCTGAAGTTGGTGCGCATATATTGTCAGGTGCCGTCATTGAAGATCGCGCCTTATTAGAGTTATTCCCAAATTACAAAGAAATGGGTGCCCCGCTTAATACTCCTGTTAAAAAAGACGAAGTATATTTTTTAATGGGCGACAAAAAAGGCATTAAAACGCCTAATTGGATGATTCCTAAACCAATGCATAACGATGGTAACTTTGTTGTGAGCTTAGGTAATGTTGTTCGTTGGTTAGGCGAGCAAGCTGAAGAGCTCGGTGTAGAAATATACCCAGGCTTCACTGCCGCCGAATACATTGTTGAAGATGGCGTTGTTAAAGGCATTGTCACCGGTGACATGGGTATTTCTGAAGCCGGCGAACATAAAGACAGTTATATGGCCGGTATGGAATTACGCGGTAAGTACACTGTTTTTGCCGAAGGTTGTCGTGGCCATTTGGGTAAGCAGTTAATCTCTGAATTTAAGCTAGACGAAGGTAAAGATCCTCAGCATTACGGAGTGGGTATTAAAGAGTTGTGGGACATTGATCCTGCTAAACACGAAGAAGGATTAGTAATTCATGGTGCAGGCTGGCCTTTATCTGAGTCTGGTTCGGATGGTGGCTTCTTTTTATACCATACTGAAAACAACCAAGTGGTTGTTGGTCTGATTACAGATCTTTCTTACTCTAATCCGCACCTAAGTCCGTTTGATGAATTTCAGCGATTGAAGCATCACCCCGTTCTTTTGAAGTATCTTGAAGGTGGTAAACGTGCTTCATATGGCGCTCGAGCTATCACTAAGGGTGGCTTGAACAGCCTGCCTAAAATGACCTTCCCTGGTGGTTTAGTTGTAGGTTGTGATGCTGGTACTTTGGATTTCTCAAAGATCAAAGGTACTCACACAGCCATGAAGAGCGGCATGATTGCTGCTGAGCAGATTATCACCGCCATCGATGCTGGACGTAGCAACGATGAGATCACTGAGTTCACGGCCGCATTCGAAAGCTCATGGGTACACAAGGACTTGCATAATAGTCGTAACTTTGGTCCTGCCATGCATAAGTTTGGCATGTGGTTAGGTGCAGCTTATAATTATGTTCATCATAATATTGTGGCTCTGCCCTTCACGTTTCATGATACAACACCTGATTACGCGACATTAAAGCCAGCGGCTGAAAGTAAAAAGATTGATTACGCCAAGCCAGATGGTGTTATTAGTTTCGCTAAGCTGGACTCTGTATTCATAGGCAATGTAAATCACGCTGAAGACCAGCCGTGTCACCTTAAATTGGCGGATGCGAGTATTCCTCTAATGAAGAACTTGCCGTTATATGACGAACCAGCACAACGTTACTGCCCTGCTGGCGTTTATGAGATTATTGAAAATGAAGCCGGCGACAAGCGCTTCCAGATCAACTCTCAAAACTGTGTGCATTGTAAAACGTGTGATATTAAAGACCCCGCACAAAACATCACTTGGGTAACCCCTGAGGGTGCTGGTGGTCCAAACTATCCAAACATGTAATGCCCCAGCCTAACCAGGATTATAGGTGATTTAATCTTGGTGGCATGGTTGCAATAAAAAAGGAGCCTATGGCTCCTTTTTTATTGCTTGTTACTTTTCATTTACGTGTAGCGGTTAATGCATTGGGTTATTAAAAACCACTGGGATCTAACTGTTCATTATTTGTTCCTCGTGGAACATAATTTAATCAGTTAGCCGATTCGTTGCTCGGTACCGTTACTGTTAAAAACAAACTGACCGTTGACGTTTTCATGAGACAGCTCTGCCAGCTGATAATAGACGTTTCGATTTAATTGCGCATTTAGGCCGTTTCGGACTTCAATAAAAGGCAGTTCTTCATCAGAGGCCTGCAGTTTATGTAAGGCACCCAACGTTATTTCATCTCCTACATTGCTCATTAGGGTTACGCTTTGATTTGTAGCTTGAGTATCTATTTTGGCTAATAAAATAGTGAAAGGAGTAACTTCCACTTGAATTCGCCATTTCTCAACGGGAGTGACCAAGAAATAATCATCCCCTTCTCTCTTTAATATAGAGCTGAATAGCTTTACTAGCTTCTCGCGCTTTATGATTCCGCCCTCATGTATCCAGCTGCCGTCCGCTTTGATGATCATATCCATATCACCCGACAGCTCAGGGTTCCAATCCTGAATAGGTGGTAGCTTCTTAGGGCTTTGGCCAAATTCACCCAGCTGGTCAGCTAGGTCAAAAGCACCACTAAAATCTTTCATTACAACCCCCTTTGCCATTCCTGGCGAAGCGCTATTTTATCTGGCTGGTGCAGGGCTAAGTCCAACTTTTCTAGAAATTGTGATTTGTCAGCACCCAACGTTCCTTTTAAAGGTAGGTAGTTTGAGGCGTGATCACTTCTGAATACGGTATTCGTCAGCTCTAGATTCTCTATGAAAAGCCTTAGCTCTTGGAATAGCCCTACCTGATCGAGCTGCTGCCATTCATTGTTAAAGCCTTCTTTAAGGCGGTCATCACCAGCGGGAAAGCTTACTACCAAAGTGGATAGGTAGTCCGGTTGGCACTCATTCATCAATTTGGCTGAGTTTAAAGCATGCTGGTGTGTAAATTCAGTGCCGCCGAGACCGTTTAAAATCATAACTGATGATCGAAGGCCAGCTTGTTTGATTTTTTGCAGAGCGTCTTTTTGAGTTTGATAGGTTTCGCCTTTGTTAACTTTACCTAAAACCTCATCATCTCCGGATTCACAACCAATGAAGAGTATGTCTAACCCCAGGTTTTTAAGTTGTTCTAAATCGTCAACGGACTTATTTTTAAGGTTTCTTGGCAGGCAATAGGACGAAACTCGCTTCACCCAAGGCATTTTGGTGCGGATTTCTTCAAGGATAATGATCAGCTTACGCATAGAAAGGGCCATAGCATCCCCGTCCGCTAAAAACACTTTTTCAAAAGGAATGGAAGATTTTGCGGCTATTTCAATATCTGCGAGCACTTTATCGGCGCTAGTGGGTCGAAATTTTTTCTGCTCCTGAGTGTACATCTCACAAAAGGTGCAATTATTCCAGGAGCAGCCATTAGTGACTTGCAGGATGAGTGAGCGAGCTTCGCTTGGCGGCCTAAAAACAGGCTCTATATATGACAACATAAAAAATACCCCTTATTCAGCCTATATTTTCGCATGTCCTCACGAATGTCTGCAAACCTCCTATACTAATTTATACAATAAAGGAGATTACACATGGCGGAAATTGAAGCTGCGGCGCCAACCGTAGAATTGCCAGAGATTCCAGAGGTACTTAAAGAGCTTAAAGAGGCGAAAAATGACCTTAATGCTGTGGCTCAAGTCATTACTCAGTACCCTGAATTAGCTCGCGAAGTGTTATCAACGATTAATGCGCCTTATTTTAGTTTAGTTCGAGATATTAAAAGTGCAGAAGAAGCTGTTCGGATGCTGGGAATGCACCGAATAGTAAATCTCACTACGGGTCGTTTATTGCGTAGCACTATCTTTGCTGGAAAAGATAAATTGTTAAGTGATTTATGGAAAACCAGCCTTAAAGTTGCTGTCACCTCTGTTCTGGTCAGTAAAGAGCTGGATGTTGCAGCTACCGATGAAAGCTACACTGCTGCAATCTTTCACAATGCTGGCATGGCAATGCTTAATCAATCGAATCCGAGCTATTCAAAGTCAATAAAGGCTGCTTACTTTAATGAAGATGGCTGTATTAGTGAATTTGAAAGGCTGCAATTTGGTACCTCACACGCGGCGTTGGGAGCTCAGCTTGCCTCTAGTTGGGGGTTAAGTGGCGCCATTAGTAAGTGCATTAACCTACATCACGACCCTCAAAAGCTACTGGCACAAATTGATAAAAAGGACGAAGCCGGTGAGCTCTTACTGGTACTTAAAATTTCAGAGCAAATAGCCCGACTTCCAGGGTATCTTGCTCAATGCGTAGACAATTTTGAATGGGAGAAGATTAAAGAACCTATCTTTGATGAGTTAAAAATGACCGAAGGCATGTATCGCCGTTTTGAATTGGTTATTAAAAAGAAATTAGCTGAAATTAAAGGCTGAGCATGTGCCCACTAAGTGATAAAATCCCGCCCTTGTAAATGGGGTGTATATGACAGAGTTTATTAGTGGGCAGCGTTGGATTAGTTTGGCCGAGCCAGAATTGGGCTTGGGCATAGTAAATGATATCGAACATCGCCGAGTTAACATTGAATTTCCCCTGGCTGAATGTAGTCGCTTGTATTCCATTGGCACAACCCCCCTTATTCGCTCTCAATTTTCTATTGGCGACAATATAATTCTCGCAAACGGGGAATCTGTGGTCGTAACTACGGCAGATGAAATTCAAGGTGTTTTACATTACAGCTACGCGGGCGGCTTGAAGGTCTGTGAAACTGATTTAGATTGCGACCAAGGAAAAGTAAGTCCTCTAGATCGATTGCAAGCTGGGCAGGTAGGTAGCTTTAAATGGTTTGATTTATATCGTAATTTCCTACAGGCCACGACTGAGCATCAGGGTAAACAGAGTTATGGTTTTGTTGGTCCTAAAATAAATATCATCCCTCATCAATACGATGTGGCCCAACAGATTTTAAAGATGCCCGTGCCCAGGGCACTCTTAGCTGACGAAGTGGGATTAGGTAAAACCATTGAAGCGGGACTAGTAATTCACCAGCTAATGATGAGTGGCCGTGCTCAGCGTATATTGATTTGTGTGCCGGCATCTTTAGTGAATCAATGGCTAGTTGAAATGAAGCGAAAGTTTAATTTGAACTGCACCCTGATTGATGACGAATATTGCTCCCAGCAGGATGGCGATAATCCGTTTAATCAAGTTCAGGTAGCGCTGTGTAATTTTGACTGGCTTACTCACAGTAAATATTTAGACCAAGCCCAGCAAACTCAATGGGATATGTTAGTAATAGACGAAAGTCACCGTTTGCAATGGCAGTCAAAAGCCTATCAGTCTGCACTGGCCCTCTCGCATGTGAGTGTTGGTGTATTGCTATTAACCGCTACGCCTGAGCAGTTAGGGGTAGAAAGTCACTTTGCAAGACTGCATTTACTTGATCCTTTACGCTTCAGTGACCTTGATCAATTCCTTCAAGAAGAGCAGCAATACGGGCTAGTAAGTGAAATTGTTGATGCGATAGAAATGGATGGTTTACCGGCCTCCCTTGATCAGATAGCCAAATTAAAAGATGATAAATTATTAGTGTTTGCTCAAGATTGTATTGAAAATGAACTTGAAGAAAGCACGTTTGTAGATTGGATTGCGGATCGTTATGGCACCGGCAGGATGGTATATCGTAATACTCGACGCACCATTGCCGGCTTCCCTGAGCGACATAGCGAATTCTACCACCTTAAAGATCAAAGTAATTTAGAGTGGCTTATTGAATGGCTTGAGCAGCAAGGAGAGCAAAAGGTGTTGTTAATCTGTCACTCTGCTGACGATGCTCACAATATAAGCCAACAAATTAATACCCAAACATCGATTCAATCTGGGGCGTTCCATGAAAATTACAGCCTAATAGAGCGAGATCAAATCGCTGCACAATTCGTTGAAGAGGATGGCCTTCAAGTATTGGTTTGTAGTGAGATTGGTGGCGAAGGTAGAAACTTCCAGCATGCACAGCACTTAGTGCTGTTTGATCTTCCTAATCACCCAGATCTAGTGGATCAGCGTATTGGTCGATTAGATCGAATTGGGCAAGGTAGTGATATTTATATCCATGTGCCCCTTCAATCTAAGAGTGCACAAGCTAGGCTAGCGGCTCTGTACCATCATGGTTTTGATATGTTTACTCAGCCCAACCCAGCAGCCTCGCCAATTTATGAAGCTTATGGAATTGAAATTGATGAAATGCTCGAAACGGGTGAAAAAGCAGAATCAGTTATCATTCAATGTCAGCAAGCAAGTAGGCAGTTGTTAACTGAAATTGAGCAGGGCCGAGATCGTTTACTCGAACAGCACTCTTATTCAGAGGAGCGAGTCAGCTCTCTTATCGAATCCATTAATGATTCAGATAAACAGCAGGATGAGCTGAGAGTTAAATTGCTTAATATATTTGATAATGCACATATTGATACTGAGCAAGCCAGCGCAGAAAATATTATTGTAAGCCCTCAAGAAAACTGCCCTTTTTCATTCATGAATGATTTAAAGGAAGATCGCGCCACTATTACGTTCAGTCGTGAACAGGCATCCCAACGTGAAGACCTTGAATTTATTTCGTGGGATCATCCTTGGGTAAAAGGAATTATCGATGATCTTGAGGCTTCTGGTAATGCATTTACCGCCTGCACACTTTTTAAAGATGAGAATTTTAGAAATGGGCAGGTCTTAGTTGAAGCACACTTCCAGGTTAAAGCTGAAGGGCCTGGTCGCTTGCAGTTAAATCGATATCTTGCTCCGCAAACGCGTCATTACACTATTAGTGATGACCTTAAAAACTTAACAAAATCGATTGATTTAGCAGATATGCGAGAAAAGAGCGAGTTTATCAAAAAGGACATGGCACAAGAGCTTATCAGCATGAAGTTAAGTGAAATTGTTAAAGCCATTAGCCTAAGTGAAAAGCTTGCTGAATATACCACCAGTGAAAGTATTAAGGCGTCAGTTGTAAACATGTTAGAAAATACTAAACATGAATTGGCTCGTTATAAATCGTTGGAGATAGAGCCCGGTAGCTATCAACAGGAAATTGATACCTTAACTAATAATGCAAAAGAATCAGCAGCTTACTTGCAAGCGGCAAAGCCAAAGCTCATGGGTTTATGTGTTTGGGTGAATTTTTTGCAGTGATAAAAAGGCCCTAGATTACCTCTAGGGCCTTTTTACTTAAGCTGGCATTACCAGTTCTTTTTCAGAAACGATTACGCCATTATTGTCGGCATAGACAAACATACCGGGTTTGATTTGCACGCCTGCAAACTTCACCGGTAAATTCATTTCACCAATACCTTTCTTTTCAGTTTTGCGTGGGTGAACGGCCAATGCTTGCACCCCGAGATCGGTCTCCATAATAACGTCTACGTCGCGAATACAGCCAAAAATTACAATACCTTCCCAGCCATTTTGAGCCGCTTTTTCAGCAAGCATGTCGCCCAGCAAGGCATTACGCATCGATCCGCCGCCATCAACAACCATAACTTTGCCTTTGCCTGGCTTTGCAACTTGCTCTTTAACCAAGGAATTGTCTTCATGGCACTTTATGGTGACGACTTGCCCCCCAAAAGACTCTCTGCCACCATAGTTATTGAATATAGGCTCTAAGACTTCAACTTCTGGGTATTCATCACATAGATCTGGGGTTATATATTGCATTTTAAATTCCATATTTTTTAAGGTAAATATTATTGATTAAATGTCACATTCATCCACTGTATGGCTTTTGGCCACACTTCTTGTTCAGCAGGTTTGCTCACTACCATATTGACGTGGTTGTAATCCTGAATAAAGCCATGTTCCTTAGAAAGTAAATAAAACTGGGAGTTCTCACAAAATGCACTCGTTAGTGTTTTACAGTGTTTTGCAGGGTCCGCTTTGTCTACTTTGGCTCCAAATCCTAGCGCAGGGACATTAAGTTCTTTTAAGCCAAGCCAATAAGATGAGCCCGTCTTGGGGCGCCAGCCAGACAGCCATCCAGCCCAGCGTACAAATTCTTTTGCTATACCAACGGGCTCTTGTTCTGGTCCAATGTTCTTTCCAGAAATACGCTTCTTAGATAATAAGGCAATTTTAGCGAGCAGTCTTAACCCTGGTATTTTCAATAGAAGCGGATAGCGGCTCACTTGAGCGCCAAACAAAACCACACCCAGTATTTTTTCTGGATTGATATGTCCACCCGCAATTGCGGTTGCAATTGTTACTCCGCCGAGTGAATGCCCTACCCAGAATGCTTTTTGCTTAGTTTGCTCTTGTATAAAGTCCTGTACGGCGGGAAGATCAAATTGGGAGTATGCCTCTACATTATTTTCTAAGTACTTTGCATTAACAGGACTGTCGCCATGGCCGCGTGCTTCTATCATCCAGGGGTCAAAACCTGCTTCTAGTAAAAATTTAGCAAAGCCCTTTCCGCCACTTGAGAACCAAAAACCTCTATTAGAAAAACTGCCGTGCAGTAACACTACCGGCGTGCCTCTTTGATTTTTTTCTTCGCCGTCATAAAAGCCTAGGCGGGTCACTGCAATCTGAACACTACTATCCGAACTGTTATTTGGCTTAAGTAAATAAGTGTCTTCAATATATTTATCTGCAACCAGGTCTGCACGTAACAGCGAGACAGGAAACAACGAACTACTACTTTTCATACTATGCCTATTGAGAGTTTTCTGCCAAGTAAAACCAGGTTTCAAACATGGAGTCTGGATTGAGTGAAACACTATCAACACCCACTTCCATTAACCATTTAGCAAAATCCGGGTGATCACTTGGGCCTTGACCACATATCCCTATGTATTTGTTTTGTTTTTTACATGCAGTGATGGCCATATGCATTAGCTGCCTAATAGCATCATCACTTTCATTGAATAGATGGGCGATAACGCCTGAATCACGATCTAGTCCTAATGTTAGTTGAGTTAAATCGTTAGACCCTATGGAAAACCCATCAAAATATTGCAGGAATTGCTCAGCCAGCAATGCATTAGCGGGCAACTCACACATCATAATTATACGCAGACCGTTTTCGCCACGAACTAAACCATTTTCTGCTAGTAGTTCAACTACTTGCTTGGCCTCCCCTACTGTTCGTACAAATGGCACCATCAGTTCTATATTGGTAAAGGCCATTTCATTGCGCACTTTACGTATGGCTCTGCACTCTAATTCAAAGCAATCACGAAAAGACTTACTAATGTAGCGAGCAGCTCCACGGAACCCAAGCATGGGGTTTTCTTCTTCGGGCTCGTACAGTCG
>JAPYOO010000003.1:13343-16124 GCA_029938135.1 Bermanella sp.
TCTCTGGCGATTATGGCTGCATGACAGGTGCGACCACCACGGTTGGTGATAATGGCGCTGGCTTTTTTCATAGCTGGCTCCCAGTCTGGGTCTGTCATTTCGGCCACTAATACTTCGCCAGGTTTAATGTCGCTCACCTGACTCTTGTGATCCAAAACTTTTACTAATCCACTGCCTATCTTATGACCAACAGAGCGACCTTCACACAATAAACTGCCCGTTTCTTTTAATAGATAACGTTCCATAGAGCTATTAGTGCTACGGCTTTTAACGGTCTCTGGTCGTGCTTGTACGATGTAAATTTGACCTGTAACACCGTCTTTAGCCCATTCAATGTCCATATGCTTTTGATAGTGGTCTTCGATAATGAGTGCTTGGCGGGCAAGCTCTAGCGTATCTTCATCATTAATACTAAAGGTAAGCCGTTTATTCCTATCGACTCTAATGGTTTCTACGTTTTGGCCATCCGTATTTGAATCGCTGTGAACCATCATGATGGCTTTAGCACCTAAGTTACGGCGCAATATGGATGGGCGATTGGCTTTTAATGACGGCTTGTATACATAAAACTCATCTGGGTTTACTTGGCCTTGAACAACAGCCTCTCCTAATCCAAAGGCGCTAGTAATAAAAACCACTTGGTCAAATCCGGACTCGGTATCTAGGGTAAACATTACGCCGGCTGAGCCTGTTTCACTGCGAACCATTTTTTGAATGGTGATGCCCATGCTGGCATCTTTAATTTCGTGATGAAATCTATGGCTGAGAGCACGCTCACTGTATAGCGAGGCGTAGACGGATTTAATGGATTCAATAACTTGCTCGAGACCCGTCACATTTAGTAGGGTCTTTTGTTGGCCTGCAAATGAAGCGTTGTCTAAGTCTTCGCTGGTTGCAGATGAGCGAACGGCTACCGAGGAATAATCATCTTGCCCTTGCAGTGTTTTTAATGAGCTTTCGACACTGGCAATTAATTCTGAGGGTAAAGAGGCATCTTGGATTAATGCGATAATTTTTATGGATGCACTCTTTAGTTTATCGCTGTTATCTTCATTAAGATCTTTAAGTAGATCGTTGATGGGTTGTTTGATTTTATTGCTAGATAGGAAGAGCTCAAATGCTTCAGTGGTGATAGCAAAGCCATCTGGAATCGCAATCTTTTTAGATGCTAGCTGGGTCACCAATTCACCTAGTGATGCATTTTTCCCCCCTACCTTGTCTATATCACCAATACTTAATTTATTAAGCCAGATAACGTGCTTATTCAAAGGGGGCTCCTGATTCTGCCTAGTGCGTACATCCGTTGTATAGTACTCTAATTCTAGTTTGTATTCACAAGGTTGTTGGCTCCATATGAAGCGTAAAGCATTTTTTATTTCCGATGGTACCGGTATTACAGCCGAAACTCTGGGGCATAGTTTATTGTCGCAGTTTGAAAGTATAGAATTTGAACAGGTGACGCTGCCATACATTGATACCAATGAAAAAGCGGAAGAAGTGGTTCGAAAATTGAACAATGTCGTTAAAACGACAGGTGCTAGCCCTATTATTTTCGACACTATCGTCAATCAGAATATAAGGGATATTATTTCTAAGGCAGATGGGTTTAAAGTGGATATATTTTCTACGTTTTTATCGCCCCTTGAAAAAGAACTCAATATACATTCTTCATACACAGTGGGTAAATCACATGCAGGTGGAGATAACGAAATCTACAAAGCGCGAATAGACGCAGTGAACTATGCACTCGATAATGATGATGGCAGCAAGGTAAAACACTTTGATCAGGCTGATGTGATATTGGTGGGTGTTTCGCGGTCAGGCAAGACCCCTACTTGCCTTTATATGGCGCTACAATTTGGGATTAAAGCCGCTAATTATCCGTTAACTGAAGAAGATTTAGGCTCTCTCATGTTGCCTGAGGTTTTAAAACCTTATAAAAGTAAGTTGTTCGGCCTAACTATAGACCCAGAAAGATTATCAGCAATACGTAATGAGCGTAAATCAAATAGTCGTTATGCTTCACTGAATCAATGTTACTACGAAACGGAAGAGGTAGAGTTTTTATACAGGCAAGAAAATATTTCGTTTTTGAGTACAACGGACTTATCTATTGAAGAGATATCAACTCGAATTATGTTGGACGCAGACCTTCAAAGGTTAACTTAGGCAAAGACTATTGTTGGTGATTTAGAGGCTCTCAGGGGTGTATATTTGAAACATAATATCACCTTGATCGCTTATCTTGACCTTGGTTCCTGCCAATTCAATAAAGCCTGTATCTTCACTGGGTATTAAAAGCATATAACTTGCGTTCCTAGTCACTTCAATAACACCCTGCATATAAGCGAAACTGCTCCAAGACTCTTCGATAAAGTGGCTAAAGGGTGCTACTGGAGAGCTGATTGCTCTTAATCTTTCATCTAGAAAAAGAACATTGGGGAGAGCAATTTTTTTCTGCTGCACGTAGCTACTAAATATAATTGCAGCGGCATCAGTGGTTGGATCTAATTCTATTAAGATACTGTCTACGTTTAATTGCTTGTTAAAGGTGTACGTTTTAAATAAGTCTAATTCACGCCCTTTAAGTTGTTGCCAAGTAAAGGGTGTCTGCTCTAATAATGAGCTGTAGTCAATTGCGAGTGGTGGTGCTATTGGGATTAATGCGCTCTGGCTTGGATCTTTCTTTTTAATACTTTTATCGATAGTTCTTTCTTCATTAATAATCCTGCCATCCTGTTGCCAGCTGAATAACTTGGTTTGATCTAGATGTTTATCTAT
>JAPYOO010000003.1:16224-52336 GCA_029938135.1 Bermanella sp.
CCAGGGTATGGGTTGGCTGCAACACACGTTAAGCAATCCGTATTTACCGAACCACTTGGGTCCGACGCAAGTATTTCTTCCTGACTTTGAAAAAAGGACATATTAACATCCACTACCGTGTCCTTATCCCATTGATAACCAAAGCCCATTCCATACATGTTACCGCCACCAAGGGGCGCCATTACATTGCGTCTATTGTCTGGAATGGTTGCTGCTCGTTGCTCTATACCCATACGTGCTACCAAGCGAGAACTTAGCTGATATTCTAGGCCCAGTCCAAAGCTCCATGTACTTTTATAGTTAAGGTTTTGCTCTAAGGTGGTGGCAGTAATTTCGGTGGGTGCCAATATTTTTGCAGCATTTAGAAAGTCCAGCTGTCGATCAAACTCAAAATAGAATGACTCCCATTCATCATAATCGGCCCAGTCCGCATCTATGTTGACCTGAAGCTTGTCAAAGAAGCGAAACTTAAAGCCCGTAGAGAAATGCTGAGGATAAGTGAACTCTGTTGTCACGTAGCCTGTTTCCTTACTAGTACCGGTGGGCAGCTGGAACATCGCACCAATAATGGCTCCAAAAATAGAGCTTCGAAAGCGTTGAAAAAAGCCTGCAAATTCATCGGTGTAATCAAATTCAAATTCACCCGTTAGCTGATCCTTACCCTCACTTTGGTAGGCCATGCCCCAAGCAAACCAGTCATTAGGCTCCCATAACAAACCAAAGTTAAAGGTAGGCGACATACTGGTTTCAAGTTGCATGCTCAGATTGCCGATGTCTTGATAAGGGCCTATTCGACCACCACATAATGCAATGAATGGTACTAAGGGGTCGTCCCCTGTTCCACCCTCTTCACAACCAAATGCATCTTGTAAAAGCTCTGCAGCAGACATTAGAATATTTACCGCTCTAACATCTTGGGATATGGCAAAACCTTGGTGTGAGAGTAAAAAACCGGCACCAATAGATAATTCATCGCTCACTTTATAACCAAAAGACGGTGACAAATACGTTAGGCGTTGCATTGCCACCTGTTTACCCTGATACCGCCCAGGGTTGTCGTCCTCTTCTTTTACGAAGCCTGCTGCCATAGGGATGTAGCTGAACGTGGCAAAAGTGAATTTAGACCCTGGAGGATTGATGGATATACCACCGCCTGGTGCCATTGCGACTGGTAGGTGCAATGGAAAAATACCGTAACCGGGAATATACAGCCCACCGATGGATTCACTTTTTTGACCGGCTACTGGGTCATCACGAAAATCCAACAAACCCGGATCTACCTCTTCGCCACTACTATTTGTCGCGTATCCGTCAGGTATGGCGTACTCAGACTCCATACTTAAGAGAACACTCATTATGGTGACACTCAGTTGGCGACCCTTGAGTTTTGTTAATCCGGCAGGATTATAATGAACAGAAGCAAGGCCAGTTGGGTCTGCGGTTACCGCATTTCCAAGTGACAGCGCTTTAGAGTCAATTGATAGCGACTGACCCATTTGAGCGTGATTGAGTGTGCTTAAAGTTAAGCAGGCAAGCGTGAAAATTAACTTCTTCATATTCAGGTACTCGTTACGAAGATGCTGGTTCAAACTTGGCTTTAAGGCCATTCAAACTTATGGGCATAGATAAAGACAGCATGATGTCTGGTGAGTCTTCTGTTAGACCAAATCCAACACCGACATTAGTAATGGTTGTGGGTGATACCCGAATTCCCAAGCTAAAGTTCATTACACCCGACATAGTCGCTGCCGTTTCAGCCACGCCACCATTTCTGAATATGTATTTACTTTTGTCCGAGAAAGACCCCTGAAACGACATGCTTAAAGACACGTCGTAAGATAATGAGTAGGCAAAGCCGCCGGACATAGCAACGGAAACCCCAGGGTGTACTTCTTCTAAAAGCTGGCCGCTTCTTACTTGATTAACATCCTTTTCTGGAATTGCATAACTTAGACTTGTTGAGCCAAATAACATAACGGGATCCACTACCTTGTTAACGGACATTCCGCCTGACAAAGAGTAATAACCACTGCCTATTGGTAAATTTTTTCCGGCTATTGTTCTAAATGGGCTTCCGCCTGTTTTAGTTTTAAACGATCCTGTAACGGTACGGCTTAGTTCACCAGGCACGTAAGCATAGGGCTGCCAACGAGCATTGACTGATACATCGCCAATGCCAGCTCCACTTAATGAATCCGCAGTGTCATATTTAGTGACTAAAGGCACGCTGAGGCCCAGTGTTAGATTATTTAGGTAGCCAAAATCAAAGGAGAAATTATTGGTCAGGTTATGAGTTGCTGATGGGGTGACATCAAATGCACGCACCGAATTGCCAGAAAACTCAATATTGAGCCTTTGGTCAGCTGTATAGCTGTAGCTCATGCTGTAACTCATTGATGTTTGTCCCTTTTTCATCAAGGAGTAGCTATTTTCAGTGGCTTCAAATACCTCCTCTAGACTTTTTTCTTGTGTCGCGTCTTCGTCACTTTTAGAAAGTGCTTCACGAGCATCGGACACATCTGCCCAGCCAGAGAGACTGAATGTGTATAAAAATATTCCGTATAAATACCACAGACGCATTGTAGCAAACCTTTTTTTATAATTATTTTCTTCTAAATCTAATTTCTTTTTCTACAACAACAGTTGGCGCGTAAATTGTATTTGCTTGTTCTGGATCGAAGTCCTCACCCATATCCGAAGTTATGAGGAGGTCATCTTTCCAATAAGCATTATTCTTTCCACGGGCCACTGCATTATAAAACTCGCTAGACTCTTTCATGTGGTCCACAGGAAAAACGTCTTTAAAATCTCGATACGCCATCTGCGTAAAGGTGCGCTCATCGATCACGCGTAAATCTTCGTCTCTTAATTCAAGCCCGCCTACCGGTTTGTGGCCGTTTGGAAACACTATAAAGAGTACATTTCTATCCCAGATTTGCATGAAACGGGACAAGGTAAAGCTGATATTCCCTAATGCCGGATCTGCCACATATACGTGACCGTCTTTAACCGCTCGAACGACAATGAAATGCTTAAACCCTGCATATTCAATAGGTGCAATTGCTGGGTGATCCAGCTTAATTAAGTCTTCTTTTTCAGCTCTAAAGCCGCCCGAAGGGTGGCCAAGAGCTGTTACTAGGCGTTTCATGTCGAGCAATGAAAAGCCACGGCGCTCTACGATTTTTTCACTGTCTCCAAACTGGAGCAGGCCTTCCATTACTTGTCGTTCTTGGAAGTTTCGGCCCAAATAAAAGTCTAACAGGGTCGTTAATGCAGCGGATCCACAACTGTAATCGTAAGCTTGGCGTATAACATTATTGTATTTAAACTCACTTAGCGGCTCGATCGACTGGTGCTGGATAATAGTGTTTTCACCAAAACCAGTTTCAAAATAGACAATGCCTTTAGGCTGAGGGTCTATTTCAACGAATTCAGTCAGCATGGTATAGCCGAGTATGGATGCCATTATTAGAACGATCATTGAATCGCTAAGTCACTTTTAAAGTTGTTATTGTTATTTTGTGTCACTAAGACTTACGCATTGTTACATTTAATGGCGCAACTCGCCAAGCCCTAATCACTTGCCTTTTAGTGAATATCAGCTAAAGGGATAAGAAAATTCACAAGCTAGCTTTTATAGGCGCACATTTGTGCTAGTAATCTGATCAACTGTTAATCAATCATTAGAAATACTGATAAAACCTACCTAATTTGTACATAGATGGCTAAAATGCGCATCCAATCTTTGGTGCACTATGAAACTAGATACAGCCAAACTCCCCTATTTAGCAGATAGCTCTCAACTTCTTAGTCAATTGCGCCGACTCAGTGGCTTGGTTGCGCTAGAGAGTGACAATTCAGAACATGAAAATGGCCGTTGGAGCATTATCAGTGCAGCCCCGGTTAAAACGTACAGAGCAACCGATCGCCATTGTTCAGCTGAGATGCTTCAAACACTTGAGTCTTTTTATAGTCTATTGCCTAAGCAAAGCCATGAACTCCCTTTTATAGGGGGGCTGCTGGGTCACGCCAGTTATGACCTTGGGCAGCCATCTTTAGATAAGTCGCTAAACATACCCTCTTTCGATAATCTGCCGAAAATTTTGGTGGGCCTATATACATGGGCTTTCGTTATTGATCATCAGGAGAAGGTAAGCCATTTAGTCTATTGGGAGGGTATGTCTATTCCAAATAAATCAGATCTGCTTGATATGTTTAATGATAGTTTTCAGCCATTAACGGCAGACTTTAAGGTTACTGATAGCTTTAAGTCCATGTGGAGCAAGGATACCTACAAACAAAAGATCCAAGTTATACATAATTACATTCAAGGTGGTGATTGTTATCAAATTAACTTGGCGCAATGCTTTAAAGCTAAATATAGCGGAGATAGCCTTGAAGCCTATTCAAGGTTAAGGAAGGCAGCCCAAGTGCCCTTCGCGAGCTACTTTGAAGATATGGAGATGAGTTTTGCTAGCCTGTCCCCTGAGATGTTCATTACTTGTGATAATGACAAGGTCACTACCAAGCCCATTAAGGGGACTCAGCCTAGAAGTCAATCCGTGCTAATTGATAATAAGAATAAGAATAAGTTAAAGGAAAGTACAAAGGATCAGGCCGAAAATTTAATGATCGTGGATTTATTGCGTAATGACTTAAGCAAGAATGCAAGTCAGGTTAAGGTTCCTAAGCTATTTGATGTGGAATCGTTTTCAACTGTACACCATTTGGTTAGCACTATTACCGCCCAAATGAATCCAAGCACCAGTATATTGAAGTTATTTCTGGATGCCTTTCCTGGAGGCTCTATCACCGGGGCGCCAAAGAAAAGGGCTATGGAGATTATTAGTGAGTTAGAGGGGTTTCCAAGAAGCTTTTATTGTGGAAGTTCGTTCTATTATTCATGCAGCGGCAAATTCAGCTCGAACATCCTCATAAGAAGCTTTCTATTTCAGCGTGGGAATCTTTTTACGTGGTCTGGAGGCGGGATTATTGCTGATTCAAAGTGGGAGTTAGAATATCAAGAAAGCCTGGATAAGATATCCAGGCTAATGGCAAGTTTACAGGGCTAGCGGGCGTACGCTGGCTTTAATAAATTCACGCTTAAGATCTTCGTATTCATGTACTGCAGGGAATTGTGGGAATTCAGCAATTACATTAGGCGGCGATTTAAACAATATGCCGGACTCAGCTTCAGCCAGCATAGTCGTGTCGTTATACGAGTCACCCGCTGCAATACAGCGATAATTTAGAGTATGAAACGCTTTGATTGACTGGCGTTTAGGGTCAACCTGTCTTAGTTTATAATCAGTAATATCCCCTTCTTCACTCACTACCAGCTTGTGGCATAGCAATGTTGGGAAGCCGAGCTGGCGCATTAGTGGCTGTGCAAACTCATAAAATGTATCGGATAAAATAACCACCTGGAAACGCTCGCGTAACCAGTCGACAAACTCTACAGCTCCGTCTAGAGGCTTTAATGTGGCAATTACCTCTTGGATGTCATCTAGCTTTAAGTTGTTATCCTTAAGGATTTGAAGACGCTGCTTCATGAGGACATTATAGTCAGGGATATCTCGAGTCGTCGCTTTCAGCTCCTCTATGCCAGTTTTATTGGCGAACTCAATCCAAATCTCTGGGATTAAAACCCCTTCCAAATCAAGACAGGCTAACTCCACGATAATACTCCTAGGCAGGTAAAAAGTGCGCTACTTTAGCCGTTATAACGCCATGCTTCAATCTGTATTCACGATTACTTATAAGTGATGGCTATTAAATTATGAATAATAAATATTTTTTTGCATATGTAAGTTCTGGTATGGTCCTGTTTATCTGAATAAAGGATTCAACATGAATATTTCTACCGAAGAAATTTCCACGATCAATAGCGAGCTAATAAACCAGCAACCTAAGCAGATCATTAAGTTTGCCCTGGAAAAGTTCGATAACATTGTCATCTCGTTTAGTGGTGCTGAGGATGTGGTTCTGATCGACCTTGCTCTAAAGGCAGGTAAAAAAATTCAAGTGTTTAGCTTGGATACTGGCCGACTTCATCCTGAAACCTATCGTTTTATTGATACGGTTCGTAAGCACTACAATATCGATATTGAGCTTATGTCTCCAAAAGCAGAAGAACTTGAGCCATTTGTTAAAGCAAATGGTTTGTTTAGTTTTTATGAAGACGGTCATCAGGGCTGTTGTGGTGTGCGTAAAATCAAACCCCTAAAGCGAAGGCTTTCTAGTGCTGATGCATGGATTACTGGCCAAAGAAAAGACCAAAGCCCAGGTACTCGCCAGTCAATCGATGTTTTTGAATTAGACTCTGGTTTTAAAGGTGCTAACGATCAATTATTTAAATTTAATCCGTTGGCAAATTGGTCGTCCGAGGATGTTTGGAATTACATTAAAATGTTTGATGTGCCCTACAACCCTCTTCATCAACAAGGATTTAAGAGTATTGGTTGCGAGCCTTGTACTCGGGCTGTACTCCCCAATCAACATGAACGCGAAGGTCGTTGGTGGTGGGAGAATGAAGGCGGCAAAGAATGCGGCCTTCATGCGGGCAATATAATCAGTAAATCATAATGCCCGATGCTCGGGTTAGCGCCCGGGCAGTTCTATGCTGCCAAACATTTCCTCAAGCTCTGCCTTACTGTGACATTGTGATGCCTTATCAAGCACGCTTTTATCTAAGTGAGGAGCGAATCGGGAAACAAAATCATACATAAAGCCTCTCAAGAAAGTGCCCTTTCTGAAGCCAATTTTTGTAATGCTGTCATTAAACAGATGGTCAGCATTAATGGCCACTAAGTCACTGTCCCTTTCAGGGTCGATCGACATTGTCGCTACAATTCCCACTCCAAGGCCTAGTCGCACATACGTTTTAATGACGTCGGCATCGGCTGCAGTAAATACCACTTTAGGGGTGAGGCCTTTATTCTTAAATGCCTCATCAAGCTTGGAGCGACCGGTAAAACCAAATACGTATGTAACTAGCGGAAAAGTAGCCACTTCTTCAAGCGTGGGTTGTGCACGTTGCGCTAGAGGGTGAGTTTTAGGTACCAGTATGCTTCGATTCCAGCGATAACAAGGCATCATAATTAAATCGTTATAATGGTCCATGGCTTCAGTGGCAATTGCAAAATCAACCGTGCCATCAGCTGCCATTTCAGCTATCTGCGTGGGTGTGCCTTGATGCATGTGCAAGGATACGTCGGGATATTGTTTGATGAAGTCCTGAATGATACTGGGCAGCGCATATCTTGCTTGGGTATGAGTGGTGGCAATTGACAGGCTGCCCTTATTCTCATTGCTGAACTCTTGCGCAACTTGCTTGATACTTTCAACTTTGCGTAAAATTTCACCCGATACTTTTAAAATAGCTTCGCCAGCGGGTGTGACACGCGTTAAGTGCTTACCGCTACGAGCAAATATCTCCACGCCTAATTCGTCTTCGAGCAAACGTATTTGTTTGCTGATGCCTGGTTGCGAAGTGTATAGCACCTGCGCCGTAGCAGACACGTTTAGGTCGTGGTGCGCCACCTCCCAGATGTAGCGCAGTTGCTGTAACTTCATAAGCCCTCCAGGCCAACTTATTTCCAAACCAAACAAAAGGTTATAAAAATAGAAGTAAATATTCTTTTCAAGAATAGAAGGAAATGGTTAGATTTACCATCTATCTCTTAGATCACATTTTATAAGCTTAGACTATATCCATGGAATTTCTGTTATATATAACATCCGGGGCGCTTGTTGGCCTAATTATTGGCCTTACGGGCATTGGCGGCGGCTCACTTATGACCCCGTTACTGCTCATGTTTGGCATCCCTCCACACATAGCGGTAGGAACCGACTTGCTTTACGCCTCTATTACCAAAGCAAGCGGAGTTGTTGCTCATCACAAGCAAAAAAGTATTCGCTGGGAAATTACTTGGCTTATGGCTTTGGGGAGTATTCCAGCCGCCTTAATTACAGGCTTGATACTGCACTCCTATTTTGATGATTTTAAACAATATACGGGTGTTATCACCACGTGCCTAGGCGTTATGCTTATTATTACGGCCTGTATGCTTATTTTTAGAAAGAAGCTGCAAGTATTCTCTCAGCGGCAAGCAGATCTAAAGCGAGTCAGTGTGCTGCAAAAGAATAAGGCGGCATTAACCATAGCTATGGGGGTTTTATTAGGAGCCTTTGTTACGCTTTCGTCTGTTGGTGCAGGCGCAATAGGAACGGCAATATTATTGGTTCTTTACCCGCACCTTAGATCTATTAATATCATTGGAACCGATTTAGCGCATGCAGTTCCATTGACGTTAATAGGTGGGTTAATCCACCTCTCGCTTGGAAATGTGGATTTTGCATTGCTTGGGGCGCTATTAATAGGCTCAATTCCTGCTATTCATTTGGGTAGCAAGCTTGGTACTAGATTGCCAGAAAGTATTCTGCGAACAGTCTTGGCCAGCTTACTTATGGGCCTGGGTGCAAAATACGTCTTTTTTTAGGCTAGTTACGAGTTAGGTCCTCTAGCGTCACCATGGGTATCATGTGGACCGGTACCGGGGTGCTTTGCAATACCTTGCTAACGACCGACCCTAGTACTCCACCACTGTAAGCCTGCTGTCCATGGCTTCCAATGACGATTAAATCGGCTTTGGAGAGCTTTGCTTGCTCTATGATGACCTCAGCAGGCACTCCAACTTTAACCAATACCCCCTGAAGATTTATCTGCCCTAAATAATCAGCATATTCAGATTTTAAAGTATCAATCACCTGTAAACGTATTCTTTCAATTACCTCGCCGATTCCCTTATTACGAAGGTACTCTCGCTCTTTTTCCGGCATGTAGGTATCAATAATAGATTCAGCGAACAACCCCATGGGTTCTATTGCGTGCACAATATCAACGCTCGCGCCCGTGCTCTGCACAATGGACGCTAATTGCTTCATGAGGTAAGGGCCGTACAGGCCTAAGTCTGTAGCAAATAAAATATGTTTAATCATGGCGACTTCTTTCTGCCAATTTCAACAATAAGCATAGCAGGTGAAATTACTGTCTATACTAAAACCATACTTAAAAGGAGGTAAATATGGGCGAGAAAATGTTAAACCTTACCGAGACTAGCTCCATCTTGAATGTGAGTGAGACAACGGTGAAAAGATGGGCGCGCGAGCATCTATTAAAAAGCGTCAAAAATGGTTCGGAATTCATGTTCCCAGAGCCTGATGTTCTAAAATACAAAGAAATAAACGACAGGTTGAGCAAATAAGCATCAAGGTCTGTGTTTACAGCAGGCCTTGACACTTTTTTTTAGCAATTCTCTTCAATTCACGCGATAAACCCCTTCAGCTGGCGCTTTAACTGCTTTATTATTCACTTCATATATTAATTTAACTTTCCCGCTGGGGATTTTGAGTATCATGAGCAATACACGCCTTGAAGATTTAAATGTTAAGAGCGCCACCCCTCTTATTACACCAGAAAAATTAAAAGCACAGTTGCCAGTAAGTGAGCTGGCAATGGCATCTGTGGAAGCTGGTCGAGCAGCCATACGTGATATTTTAGAGCGTAAGGATCATCGCTTATTCGTTGTAATTGGCCCGTGCTCAATACATGATGTAAAAGCTGCCAAAGAGTATGCTGAGCGTCTAAGGGTGTTGAGTAGCAAGGTAGATGATACTTTGTTGCTCGTTATGCGTGTCTATTTTGAAAAGCCACGCACAACAGTGGGCTGGAAAGGGTTGATTAACGATCCATATTTGAATGATACATTCAAAATTGAAGATGGCCTTACCATCTCAAGAAAGCTGCTTATCGACCTTGCTGAAATGGACCTGCCATTAAGTACTGAAGCGCTTGACCCAATATCTCCTCAATACCTTCAAGACCTCATTAGCTGGTCTGCCATTGGTGCGCGTACAACTGAAAGTCAAACTCACAGAGAAATGGCCAGTGGCCTATCTTCAGCAGTAGGCTTCAAAAATGGTACAGATGGCAACTTAACAGTGGCTATTAACGCCCTACAGTCAGTTGAAAGTCCTCATAGATTTTTAGGTGTCAATGAAAACGGACAGGTGTCTGTTGTTGAAACTAAGGGTAATTCATTTGGTCACATTGTACTTCGTGGCGGCGGTGGCAAGCCCAACTATGATTCAGTGAATATCGCCTTGTGTGAGCAAGAGATTGAAAAAGCCAATATCCCCAATAATATTATGATTGACTGTAGTCACGCTAATTCAAACAAAGATCCGGCTCTTCAGCCACTTGTAATGGATAACGCCACCAATCAGATTTTAGAGGGTAATAAATCTATTGTCGGCCTAATGGTAGAGTCACATTTAGAATTTGGTAATCAGAGTATTCCAGCCAATTTGGATGACTTGGTATATGGTAAGTCTGTCACGGATGGCTGTATATCCTGGAGTCAAACAGAAGAAGCCATCCTGAAAATGCACGAAAAACTAAAAGATATCCTGCCTAAGCGTTAAGCTAGACATGGGGTTGCCATGCAACCCCATGTCTTTTCTGTGATAGAATTCGCCCCTTTAATATTTGAGTAGTTAACGATGAACCGTCCACAAGTCGGCATTATCATGGGATCAACCTCTGATTGGCCCACCATGGAAAAAGCAGAAGAGATGCTTAAAACACTGGGTGTAAGCTATGAGGTTAAAGTAGTTTCAGCTCACCGAACACCTGATTTATTGTTTGAATACGCTGAAACCGCTTCCGAGAGAGGCATTCAGGTGATTATCGCAGGCGCTGGTGGAGCAGCCCACCTACCCGGCATGGTGGCGGCTAAAACCCACATCCCCGTTTTAGGTGTGCCTGTTAAGAGTAAAACTCTCAATGGTATCGACTCGCTACTTTCTATCGCACAAATGCCTGCTGGCATAGCCGTTGGAACCCTAGCTATTGGCCCTGCTGGGGCCGCTAATGCGGGTATTCTAGCTGGTCAGATCATTGCGCTTAATAATAGTGATGTGCGCGGTAAGCTTATTGAGTTTCGTGCCAAGCAAACAGATAAAGTTTTATCCATTCCAGATCCAAGAGATGCATAATGGCTTGTAAGCGCGTAGGAATAATAGGCTCAGGACAGTTGGGCAGAATGATGGCATTGGCTGGCACTCCCTTAGATGTGGAGTTTGTTTTCTTCGATGAAGCTCAAGGCTCCCCTTGCAGTCAGCTTGGCCGAATGATCCAGCCGAGTAGCGACAATGCTTTGAAGGATTTCATCTCTTCAGTGGATGTAGTGACTTACGAGAGTGAGAATACCAGCCTTGAATTGGTGCGCGAAATAAACAAGCAGAAGCCAGTGTATCCACCTGAACTGTCCCTGGGTAAGAGTCAGCACCGGTTAACCGAAAAAACTGAATTCAATGATTTAGGCATAGATACCGCTAAATTCAAGCGCGTGACTAGCAAGCAAGAGCTGGCAAGCGCAACAGCTGAACTTGGCTTCCCTATAGTGGTTAAAACCACAACCTTGGGTTACGACGGAAAAGGACAGGCTGTCATTAAAACAGCAGCCGATGTAGATACTGCTTGGGAGCAATTAGGTGGCAGTGAGTTAATCGCCGAATCCTTCGTGAATTTTAGCCGAGAATTATCTGTTATCGCAGCAAGAGGCGTAAATGGTGAGATTAAAATTTACCCAATTGCAGAAAACATGCATCAAGATGGAATACTTCGTGTATCAAGAGTCCCAGTTAAAGGCCTGAGCCCTGAAAAAGAGCAACAAGCTAAAGACTTTATCACCCTACTCCTAAACCATCTTGGGCATGTGGGTGTGTTAACACTTGAGCTGTTTGATTGTGAGGGCGGTCTAGTCGCTAATGAAATGGCACCTCGTGTCCATAATTCGGGTCACTGGAGCATTGAAGGTAGTTTCTGTAGTCAGTTTGAGAACCACGTTCGTGCAATCTGCGGCATGCCTCTGGGTAATCCTGAAGCCAAGCAGGCTGCTTCTGCCATGATTAATGTAATTGGCAAAAATGGTGATCGCAATTGTGTATTGGCTAACTCAAATGCACACCTGCATATGTACGGGAAGTCAGAAAGACTCAATCGTAAATTGGGTCACATAAATGTATTTGCCGACACGGAGAAAGAAGTGGAAGATAATTTAGTTAAATTAGCGGATTTTATAGAGGAATGTGGATAGCTTGGATAGATCTTTCGCAGCTCTAGCTAATCGATAGCTAATAAAGCCACTCACTTAGGTATGAGTGGCTTTTTGGTTTTACATGTAAGCATTGTCCGAATTGGTGTGGTCGGTAACATCGCGAACACCTGATAATTGCGGTAATTTAGCTAAAAGTGTTTTTTCGACACCCTCTTTAAGTGTTATGTCTACTGCGCTACATCCTTGGCAACCACCGCCAAACTCCAGGATCGCCAATCCGTCTTCAGTTATTTCTATCAATTTAACTTCACCGCCGTGAGAAGCCAGGCCCGGATTAACCTCATTATATAGGATGTAAGTTACCTGTTCTTCAAGGGGGCTGTCGTTGGTTACTTTAGGCATTTTGGCATTGGGTGCCTTAATTGTCAGCTGGCCGCCCATTTTGTCTTTTGCAAAATCTATTTTGGCATCTTCCATATATAGGATGCTTTGTTTGTCTAAATACACACGGAGATCATCAAGATCCATTATCTCATCGTTTTCATTGATCTCATCAGGGCGACAATAGGCTAAGCAAGTCTCAGCATAAGGTGTCCCTGGTTGAGTAATAAACACCCGTACAGACATGCCAGGTGAGTTTTGTTTTGCCAGAAGCCCAGCCAGGTATTCTCTGGCTGAATCAGTAATGTCCAACATGCAACAACTCCAAATATTTTGCTCGATTTTACTGATTTCCTACCAAAAAACCAATCCCTACTTCATTACTCGGGTATTTATTTCCACCAACCTCCTAAGTTAACCACCTTCAAAAACGAAATCACTAAAAGAAGTAAAATAGATAAGCGTTATAGGTTTTAAATCATATTCTCGATATATGAATTTTGCTATTATTCGCACAAAAGCGAATTAGCGCATTATGGCCTCAGATTAGATTTTGATGCGATATTGATTGGATACCAGTATGTATAAATATGATGACTACGATCAACGTATCGTAGATGAGCGCGTCGCTCAATTTAAAGACCAGACGGATCGATATCTTGCTGGTGAATTAACGGAAGAGCAGTTTCTACCACTGCGCTTACAAAATGGCCTTTATGTGCAGCGCTATGCACCTATGCTTCGTGTTGCCGTGCCCTATGGTTTAATGTCTAGCCAGCAAGTTCGAAAGCTAGCCCACATCGCTCGGACGTACGACAAAGGCTATGCGCACATCAGTACGCGCACAAACGTACAATTTAACTGGCCTGAACTTGCTGATGTTCCTGCTATTCTTGCAGAGCTTGCCAGTGTTCAAATGCACGCCATTCAAACGAGTGGTAACTGTATACGTAACACCACCACCGATCAATTTGCCGGTGTAGTTCCTAATGAACTGGTAGACCCAAGACCTTATTGCGAAATTATACGTCAGTGGTCAACGTTCCACCCTGAATTTGCCTTTTTACCACGTAAATTTAAAATTGCCGTAAACAGTCACGAAACAGACGATCGTGTTGCTACTCTTTTACATGATATTGGCATTAAGATCGTTCGTAATTCAGCTGATGAAATTGGTTTTCAGGTATACGTAGGTGGCGGTCTTGGCCGTACTCCAATCGTTGCAAGCCTAGTTAAAGAATTCCTAGCTGAGAAAGATCTTCTTACCTACCTAGATGCAGTACTTAGGGTCTACAACCTAAATGGTCGTCGCGACAATAAGTACAAAGCACGTATTAAAATTTTAGTGAAAGCTTTAGGCGTTGAAGCATTTGCCAAGCTAGTTGACGAAGAATGGCAGCACCTAAAGGACGGTCCGGGCACGTTAACAGACCAAGAACTTGAACGCATTAAAGGTCACTTTACCGCTCCAGACTATAAAGTGTTAAGTGCCAGCTCAGAGCTTAAAACCCAAACACAAGAGAATAAAGCTTTTAGTAACTGGTATAACCGCAACGTAAGTGAGCATAAAGTAGCGGGCTACGCGATTGTCACGTTAACGCTTAAAAAATTAGGTACCGCTCCTGGTGATATTACCGATCAGCAACTTGATACGGTTGCTGACCTAGCTGATAAATACAGTTTGGGCGAAGTTCGCGGCTCACATGAACAGAACCTAGTGCTAGCTGATGTAGAAGAGTCACAATTATTTGCATTATGGCAAGAAGCTAAGGCTGCTGGGTTTGCAACGCCAAACCTAGGTTTGTTGACGGACATGATTTGCTGTCCTGGTGGCGACTTTTGTGCGCTGGCTAATGCTAAGTCACTTCCTGTTGCTGAAGCGTTACAGGAAAAATTCGATAATTTAGATTACCTTCATGATTTGGGCGAAATAGACCTAAATATCTCTGGCTGTATGAATGCCTGTGGTCATCATCATATTGGTCATATTGGTATTTTAGGAGTGGACAAAAAAGGCGCTGAATTCTACCAAGTATCGCTTGGCGGTAAATCAGGCGTTGGTGCCAATGTAGGTAAGATCTTAGGGCCTTCTTTCGCTCGCGATCAGATGCCTATGATCATAGAGAAGATTCTATCTATATTTGTAGATCTTAGAATAGACGGTGAACGTTTTATCGACACCTACGACCGTGTTGGTCAAGCCCCATTTAAGGAACGCGTTTATGCAAAAGCTAATTAATCATACTGGCGTTATAGACAATAACTGGGCCTTGATTGAAACAGTTGAAGGTGAGTTACCTAGTGGTCAGATCTTGGTGCCCGCTTCTTATTGGCTTGAAAACTTAGAGGCCTTAAAAGGACGTAGCGATGTCGGCATCTGGTTTGCTGCGGATGCCCAGATTGCTCCTTTTCTTGCGCTAATAAGCGACGTTGCCGTTATTGCCATTAACTTCCCTGCCTTTGCTAACGGCCGCGGCTATAGCCTTGCTAGACTTGTTAAAGAGCGCAGTGGCTTTAAAGGCGAATTACGAGCGTTTGGTGATGTATTGCTAGATCAACTTTTCTTTATGAGACGTTGTGGGTTTGATACCTACTTGTTAAAAGAAGGTCTGTCTGGTGAAAAAGCGGTTGAATATTTCGCCACGTTCGCCGACCCCTACCAGTTGGCTTACGATAAGCCAGAGCCACTTTTTAGACGTAAAGGCGCTTAATAATTGGCTGCAACCACCTAATACAGTTTAAAATAGATTGTTTTAGGTGGTTATCCCCCCCCCTTCTTCACAGTGCTGACCTTTTTCACACTAAAATGTCGCTTTAAATACAATTACATCTCTACCCTCTTCTATACTTTCTGGTAGTATCCGCCCAAAATCGATTCTAGGTATTTAGCTTGTTTAATCAATTCAATCTTGACCCTCAGCTTTTAAAAGCCATTGAGGCGTTGGATTACAACGCTCCCACCCCTGTACAGGCCCAGGCCATACCGGCTGCTTTAACAGGCGACGATATAATGGTGTGTGCTCAGACGGGTAGTGGCAAGACAGCTGCATTCCTATTGCCGACCATAGATAAACTTATTAGAAATAAAGCCCCTAACAGTGCCACCAGAGTGCTGGTATTGGCCCCTACTAGGGAATTGGCTAGGCAGTTATTTAAGCAGTGTGAATTACTTACTAAGTTTGCTCCGATAGAGGCTGGCCTTATCACGGGCGGAGAATCTTTTAAATTTCAAGCGGCTACGTTTCGTAAAAACCCTGAGATTATTATTTCTACACCGGGTCGATTAATCGACCATCTAGGTCGAAAACCCACCTTAATGGATGATGTAGAAGTGCTCATTCTTGATGAAGCCGATCGCATGCTCGATATGGGTTTTGCAGAAGATGTAATGAATATTGCAAATAAATGTAAGCCGGATCGTCAGACGATGCTGTTCTCAGCCACCATGAACCAAAAAGGCATTCGCCACGTTATCAAACAGGTCCTAAAAGACCCTGTAGCGATAACCGTGGATGACATTAATAGTAAACACGACAATATCAAACAGCAGGTTCTTTTAGCGGACGATGACCAACATAAGGATCGCTTACTCACATGGATGCTTGCCAACGAAACATACCGTCAGTGTTTGATATTCAGCAATACAAAAGCGAAGACCGATGAGTTATATCATTTTTTGCGCTACCACAAGCACAAAGTAGGTGTGCTACACGGTGACATGACGCAAGACGAACGCAACCACATTATGAGTCGTATGCAGCAAGGGCATGTGAAAGTATTGGTTGCAACAGATGTGGCCTCACGCGGCCTAGATGTTAAGGACATTGATCTAGTCGTTAACTTTGACCTACCCCGCAGTGCTGATGACTATGTGCATCGTATTGGTAGAACCGGTCGTGCCGGCGAGCAAGGATTAGCTGTATCCTTGGTTAATCACTTTGAATGGAATTTAAAGGCCTCTATTGAACGCTACCTAAAAATAGAGCTTGAAGTACGAAAAATTAAGACTTTATTAGGTAAGTACAAAGGCCCTAAAAAGTTAAAGTCTAATGGCAAGCCGGTTGGTAAAAAGAAAAAAGACGTTAAGAAAGCGGCTGAGAAAAAGGCGGCTATTAAAGCTCGTCCGGGTAAGCCTAAAAAGCCTCGCGCACCTGTGGCAAAACACTTTGGTGACGGCAGTGCCCCCTTTAAAAGAAAATCAAGCAGCTAGTCTTCTCTCTTTGTAAAAAGGATTGTTCATTTGGTCCTTTTTACAAAACCCCTTTCTACTCTTTACACCCATGTAAATATGCCTCATGTTAAGCGCTTAGGGAGAGTATTTGATGGAACAGGGTTTGTTTTTTTCTTTTTTTGTGATTTTTAGTGGCGCAGCTGTGCTCGCCACCTTTTCCCTATATACCCATCAACCTATTATTATTGCTTATGTCGCGCTAGGTTTAATTGCAGGCCCCTCAGGCTTTCAGCTAGTTAGTGACCCGCAATTACTGAATGAAATTTCCCACATAGGGATTGTCTTCCTGCTGTTTTTACTGGGTTTAGACATGCAGCCTAGTAGCCTCATTCATGTGCTTAAGAAGGCAAGCTTAGTTGCTCTCATTAGCTCGGCCTTCTTTTTTGCTTTGGGATATTTTGCGGGAATCGCTTTTCACTTTACAACACAAGAGAGTCTCATCATGGGTGCCGCTATGATGTTCTCTAGCACCATCATAGGCATTAAATTACTGCCTACTACCGTACTGCACCATAAACACATGGGCGAGCTCATGATAGGCCTTCTGTTACTGCAAGATATTCTGGCCATAATTGTATTGCTTGTGATTGGTAGTGCAGCAGATCCAGCTGGTGAGCATACTCACTTAGCTCTGACCGCACTAGCCTTGCCCTGCTTGATTTTGGCATCCTACATAACGGTTAAGTGGGTTATTTTACCGTTATTAGAAAAATTTGATTTATTTCATGAATACATATTCTTAATGGCCATAGGTTGGTGTTTAGGCATGGCCGAGCTAGCCGAGTTTGTGGGGTTATCTAAAGAAATTGGGGCGTTTATAGCGGGCATAACATTAGCAACCCATCCTGTTGCTCAATTCATGACGGATAAACTTAAACCTATTAGAGATTTTTTCTTGGTATTGTTTTTCTTTACGCTAGGGGCAAATTTTAAAATTCATGTACTGGCAGACATTTGGCTTTACGCACTCATCTTAAGCGCTATTGTCATTGCTATTAAGCCTGTGACGTTTAAAGTTTTGTTATCTCAGCAGCTAGAACACAGTAGCTTGGCTTGGGATGTAGGGTTTAGGCTGGGTCAGATTAGTGAGTTTTCGCTACTAATCGTGTATTTGGCACTTTCATCAAACCTTATAGGGGAGCAAGCAGCCCATGTGATTCAGGCTACTGCTGTTTTGACCTTTGTGATTTCAACTTATATTGTCATATTCAACTACCCTACCCCAATCGCCCCCTCTTCAAAATTGAGGCGCGACTAGGAGGGTATGTTGCGTATCTACTGGTGATTCAGTATGTAACGCCCTTTGACGGTGCCGTTCAGTAGCAACTGTAATGAGTCTGCAAGTTGCTCCTTTTGAATGATCTGACACTGCGTAAGTAACTCAGGTAAGGCCCACTCTTTTGAAATCTTTTCCCACATAGATTTCTTCACGTGAAGTGGTAATTCCACCGAATCCACTCCTAGCAAGTTAACCCCGCGTAAAATAAAGGGCAGAACCGTAGTGTTAAGCTCAATCGAAGCCACTAAGCCACAACACGCCACTGAGCCGCTAGGCTTAATGACCTTAAGTAAGGTCGCCAAAATGTCGCCTCCCGCTACATCAATGGCGCCTGCGTATACTGGTTTAAGCATTGGGCGCTTGCTTTGATCTAGAAAGTCAGCCCTATCAACGACAACACTTGCGCCTAATTGCTCAAAAAAGGTAGATTCAGCCGTTTTGGCAGTGAGGGCGTGCACTTCAAAACCTAGCTTGGCCAATAGCATAATGGCAACGCTGCCAACGCCACCACTGGCACCTGACACGAGTACAGGCCCCTGATTGGGTGTAAGGCCTGCCATGATAAGTTTGTCTATGCACAGCGCTGCGGTAAATCCAGCCGTACCCCAGGCCATGCCCTGCATTGCTGACATATCATTGGGCATTGGCATAACCCACTCTTTGGGCACGCTTATATATTCTCCAAAGCCGCCACTTGTGTTCATGCCTAGGTCATAACCGATTACAAAAACGCTCTGCCCTTCGATAAATCCACCAGACGTGCATGAAACTACCTTGCCCGCCGCATCTATACCGGGTGTGTGAGGGTATTGTTTAGTGACCCCTTTATTGCCACTGAATGATAATGCGTCCTTATAATTTAAAGACGAACATTCAACTTTTATAAGAACATCTCCTTCAGGAAGGTCTTTATGATTAAGCGTCTTAACCTTGCCCTCAAATATTCCTTCTTTAGTTTGCTCCACCACAAATGAGCGGTAATCCATATTTAAACAAACCACTTTTGGAAGGCCATTTTCTGAAAAGCAGCTTCAATGCCCTTCCCAACGCCTGCTTGTGCAGCCATTCCCAAACGTTCAAACACGCTCTTCTTTTTTTCGCTGCTTAATAAGTACACATCAGCCGTCTTACAGCGTTCTTGTAGATATTCATCGCTGGTTTTAATTTCATCAACTAAATTAACTTCAAGGGCTTTTTGGCCATACCAAACGTCACCATTAGCCACTTTATCAACGTCGACGGAGGAGCGTCGCTCACCTACAAAGTCTTTGAATAATACGTGTACATCCGCTAAGTCTTCACGGAATTTTTCGCGAGCTTTATCTGTATTCTCACCAAATACCGTCAAGGTTCGCTTGTATTCACCAGCCGTGTGCACTTCAAAATCTATGTCGTTTTTCTTAAGTAAGCGGTTAAAGTTAGGAAGCTGAGCGATAACACCAATAGAGCCTAGAACGGCAAAAGGGGCGGCGATAATTTTATCAGCCACTACAGCCATCATGTAGCCACCACTGGCGGCTACCTTATCAACGCAAACCGTCAATGGGATGCCCTTTTGTTTGATGCGTTCTAATTGTGACGCTGCAAATCCATACTGGTGAACCATGCCGCCGCCACTCTCCACTTTAACCACAATCTCAGAGATACTGTCTTCTAAGCTCAGTAACGCGGAGATCTCATCTTTCATTTGCTCACTTTGAGCGGCTTTTATATCGCCATTAAAGTTGAGTACATATACCTTTTCTTTTTCAAGTTCCGCGTTTTTTTTAGCATCGGCTTTTGCCTGCTTTGCTCGTTTTTTTAACTCTTTCTTCGTGAGCACCGCTTCCTGAAGATGCTTTTTTAGCTCGGCGTAGCGATCATTCAAATGCTCAATATTTATTTTCTTAGGCTTTGTTTTTTGTCCTGCACTGGCAATAAGTCCTATTACGACGGCTACAACAATGATAAAAGTCACAGATTTGGCTAAGAACAGCCCGTATTCAGCTAAAAATTCCACAATATATCCTTACTATTATTTGTATGCCAGTGTAACGGTTGATGAGACTATCTGCCAGTATACGCAGTCTACTAGTGGCTTAATCTATCTAATCTCATGACACATTCAAACAATCGTTTGACTTGGTATTGACAGCTACGCCTAGCTTGCTTAATGTAGATTGTCTGGGTTACCAGATAATAGACCAGTACGTTTTTTGTACACGTTTTAAGGTCTTCCATTTATTTACAGTAGGACAGCGATATGACTTCAGTTACAGATATTATCGAAAAAATGAAAAGCTCTTTTAACGCTGACGCAGCTGCTGGCATGGAAAATATTTTCCAGTTCAGCATCGAAGATGGCGATGACTTTTACCTTGACATTAAAGACGGCGGATTTGAAATTGCTGCTGGCGAAAATGCCGACCCTTCAGTAACTCTAATCATGAGCACTGAGACTTTGGTAGGTGTAATGACCGGCGAAACTGACGGCATGCAAGCGTTCATGGCTGGCCAGTTACGCGCTGAAGGCGATATGATGTTAGCCACTAAGCTGGGTGAACTTTTCCCTCAGTAGTAGCTACACAGTCCTGCGGGGCAATAAAAAAGGGAGCATTTGCTCCCTTTTTTATTGCCTTTTTATTACCGGTTTAGAGCCATGATTCAACCGCTACTCGGGCCTGCTCATTAACAGGAAATGCCATTAGCCCCTTATGCGATAGCTTCACCTCGTATATCGCGCCATCTGACATGGGCATGAATGCGGCGGATCCATTTTTCACTTGTATCATTGAGAGCCATTTCTGGTTGACCAACCAAGGCCATGTGTCTATATAATTCTTTTTCACAAACCCATAAACACTTCTTTGACTGCTTTTTTCCTGCTCTAAAGACAGGTAGCGACCACTCAGCCTGTCTAACTTATAAGATGGCAGCTTGCTACTAAGCAACCCTTGCATATGAATAAGTCGTACATCTAGCTGCCATTGATCTCCCAATAATCGGTAGACATTACTGGCACCGGTTACATCGACCAGCTCTGCTTCAAATTCCTGCTCTTGAATTTGGTTAAATTTCAAGGTGGCAAGTACTTCGCCATCTTTAGATTTAAAGTAACTTAGTAAGTCCAAAGCAAGAATGCCCGCGAGCACAGTTAATATTAAGGCTGAAAAACCAAAGGTGCCTCTTAACCACTTTAGAAACCAACCTTTTGAAACAAGGGTTCTGGCTGCAATGAATAAAAGAAAAATAACAAAGGCTAATAAAATAGCGGCAAACAGTTGAATGGCCATTTAGGACGTCCTGTATCCCAGTTGGGCCATGCTCTTAATGGCTAGATCTAATATACCAGGGTCACCGTTATCGGAGTGCGTTAGGGCCTCTATGTGATATTCAATACTGGTAAGGGCATCGGCTAATACTTCTAATTTAGCTTCGTTAAGGTCGTTGTCAGTATTTAAGACCTTGTCTACTAAATAACTAATAGCCGATTGAATTACGAATGATGCCTTTTGTTCATTCAAAAAGATTAGGGCCCCTTTCACGCCGTGCAGTACTGGGCCGACATTATTTAAATGGAGCTTATCTCCTAGCTCTACATAAGAAGCGATTGCCCGCTTAGCCATGCCAATGCCCGAGACCACCTCATCAAATAAAATGATGCGTGCTTCAAAATAGTGTCCGGCTCCAATGATTTCTTCCGAGGCGCTTTTTACTTTCCCCGTTGAAAATTGAGAGCTGGCAAGCTCTACTTGTAGCATGGCATCGGCTATTTGAGCCAGCGCAGTGATTTTTTCTTGTTCAGCAAGACCGGGCAGAGCCTCAACATTGCCATGTTGCTCTTTAAGGCGTTTAGAGAGTGGCTCTTGGTTTATGACCTTTAAAACGTCGGCAAGTGCTGAAAGTCTTGTGCTTAACCCTGTAAATCCATCTTCACTGAGTGAGTTTTTAGCGGCCAGATCTAAAGATTCTTTGACCCCATGAATTTCTTCTTGAAAAGCCTTTGAAAGACTTTCGTAGGCACCAACATCGGGCCCTGATAGAAATTTCCTTTCAATTTTAAGATCTTTTTCCTGAGTGTTAATAGCCAGCATATAGCTTTTCTTTACATCACTAATATCTCCTGTCTCGGATGCTGACAATGACACTAGATGAAGTAGGTCTTTATGGGCCTCATTGGCGAGCTGCGCAGTAAATACTTTAGCACCTTCTTTTATCATGCTGCGCATAATTAGGTCTATGCGGGCAAACAGTACTCGGCGCTCTTGTGTTAACTCATACTCTTCAGTTACTAAAGCACTTAAGGCGGCTTTACAGCTCCACCAAAATGGCCAAGCAATGGTGCCTCGAAAGCCGCGCTCGAGCAAAACTAAGGAGCGCTGAATAAGCTTTAAGCCAATGAGTGTGTCGGGGCCATTTAATACCCTTAACAGGCCCAATTGATACATTAGGCGCAGGCGTGACAGGTGAGGCCTAATATTGAGTTGGCTTTTTTCAACTTGTGGTAATTTAGGGCGTAAATTTACGCTAAAAAAATGTGATTCTGTTAAGGCTTTATGCTGTCCAGTTTTACGGACCCGATTAATGGCAGGGATTAGCAGTATTGGGTGATCTTTTTCATGTTCAAGTAAAATGCCAATGTAATGAGATAAGCTTAAAAGCCCGTGCCCTAAGGCGTCGAGTTTGGCGTCAAATCCAGTGGTGCCGTCTCCCACTAGAGATAGCATTTCAGTGGTAAGTGCCTCTGGCCCTGCCAATTCTAATAACTTAAATATGCCCCTGGCTAAATTTAACTCATCAGCGAAGCTCTTTAAGTGTGACTGGTCTTGGCTTTCAGCGTAATGCGAAAAGTAAGCCTCTGCTTTTTGCAGGGTTGCTTCTAACTCTTTTCGCACTAGGCTTATGGACATACCGATGTTTGAAGCTTGATTCATTTAGCCTGCTTACTCATCATCAATGATCTAAAGTGTTCATTTCCTGCCTGTGAGTCTATCGTTAAATTACACCTAAATCATTGATTAAATTCACGAAAATAGCGCATTATTTCAACCAAATAGGCCCTTCAGACTTTTTAGAGAGCAATTCTAAAACATTTTCATGCTCAACCCTCTCTTCTTCACTAACCCCTAAAATAGTCAATTGAGCCGCTAATTCTGTATTAATGGTGCTTTTTTCACTGGCCGAGGATAATGCTGCCTTTGTTGATGCACTGGAATCTAATATTAAGTTGGTCTGGCCTCCTGTCATTAACAGGTAGACGTCGGCTAATATTTCAGAATCCAGTAAAGCCCCGTGAAGCTCGCGATGACTGTTATCAATACCATAGCGTCTACACAAAGCATCCAGGCTGTTCCTTTGCCCTGGGTGCATCTTTCTAGCCAGCGCCAAGGTGTCCAATACAGTACATATGTCGGTAGTTTTTGGGTAGCCGGATAGCTGCCCAAACTCCCTATCCATAAAGCCCACGTCAAATGGCGCATTATGAATAACCAGCTGACCGCCACTAATAAACTCAATAAAATCGTTGGCTATCTGGCCAAACAGAGGTTTATCTTCCAAAAACTCATCTGTGATCCCATGAACTTCCATAGCTTCAGGGTCTACAAGACGCTGCGGGTTCACGTACTGATGGTATTGCCTGCCGGTAAATTTACGATCAATTAACTCGATACAGCCAATTTCAACTATCTTATGACCTTCGCCAATACCTGTGGTTTCGGTATCAAGAACTATTTGACGCAAGTACTACCCCTTAAATTAGATTTTGTTATTCCAAGATTAGCGAGATCGTCTGCTCGCTCATTGCCTGGGTGGCCGCTGTGACCTTTTACCCACTGCCAAGTTACATCATGCTCAGCCATTACCGAATCAAGCTTTTTCCATAAATCTTGGTTTTTGACGGGCTGTTTTGCCGCGGTTAACCAATTACGTTTTTTCCATCCCTCCATCCACTCAAGTACGCCTTTACGTACATACTGAGAGTCAGTGATGACTTTTACTTCGCAGGTCCGGGTTAATTCAGCTAATGCCTGAATGGCCGCCATTAGCTCCATGCGATTATTTGTGGTTTGAGGCTCTCCGCCGCAAATTTCCTTACGATGCCCTTTGTAGTGCAATAGTGCCCCCCACCCGCCTGGGCCTGGGTTCCCCTTGCAGGCTCCGTCTGTATATATTTTAACGATCTGTGACACGCGCCCCTCTCGTACTTGGTGCTGCCACAGGTATTCTGCGGCCAGCCAAAGGGCGCCATTGTGGCCGAACCGGCGTACGACCTGCAACCAGTTTCCTAGCAATAATGATATACACACCTCCAAATGGGAAGTTTAGATCGTCCAGTAAGGTTTCAACTCTGCGCGAGAAGTTTGGGAAATAGCGCAGAATGATGGGTGGGATATACAGTGTCGTTTTTACTTGCTCTACTCTAAAGCCAAGTAACGTTAGCCAGTCCACAATTCTGTGGCGACTTAACTGCCTCCCTTTTGAAGCTACTAGGGTGCGCGGTAAAAGCCGGCTAATGCCCCATGCACTCCAAGGGTTGAAACCGATAATTGCCAAGTAGCCATTGGGTACCACAACACGTGCCGCTTCACGCAGGCACTGGTGAGGGTCTGAACTAAAGTCCAGTACGTGATGTGTAACAATGCAATCAAGGCAGTTATCTCGAAAAGGCAATTGCTCATAGTTCATTTGCAACTGACTATTATGGGTATCAGTGACTTCATTAACCGCTATAAAGCTATGCATTAAGGTACTGCTATGGATGACCACTTTATTTAAGGCGCTGTACTGCAACAGATAATGACCGGTTAAATCCGGCATACAGCTGTTTAATTTATCCGTCTCTAACGCCACAAGTCTTTGTGCGAGACTACTTTTACACCATGATTTATCCATTTTCACTCATATTTTTACCAAGTAGGACACATCTCCAAAAGACACTCCTTGACCCGCGAGCTTGTGATTCATAAACTGCCAAGCCCACAGAAACATCTTGGTGTATTACTTTGTTTTTTCGTAGCTTTTTAATTGTAGTATGGCTATTTACCATAACCGCGTGTATTAACGTTCCAACCAAACAGGTTGCTGCGCCACTGCCACCCCCAGACCTATTAAATGAAGGCTTAACAAGTCATTCAATCAATAATAGTGCCACAAGCATTATCGATAACACCCATAGTGATATATGGCAGCGTGTTCGTGATAACTACAAGCTAGATGGCTCTATCTCTAATAAGCGTATAGATTCGCAATTAAACTGGTTTAAGTCCCACCAAAAATATCTAAATAGAGTGTCTAACCGCGCCAAGCGTTACATGTATTTTATAATGCAACAAGTCGAAGTTAGGGATATACCGGCCGAAATTGCGTTACTTCCTATCGTGGAGAGTGCTTTTGACCCGTTTGCCTATAGTCATGGTAGGGCATCCGGTGTTTGGCAGTTTATTCCCAGTACCGGCAGAATGTACAATTTACACCAAGATTGGTGGTATGACGGTCGCAGAGACATCAGGCAGTCAACCATAGCCGCATTAAAGTTTCTTAGGGGGCTATCTCGGGAATTTAAGGGCGATTGGATGCTGGCATTGGCTGCATACAACTCTGGCGCCGGTACGGTTAGAAAAGCGATACGTAAAAACAAAAAACGCGGCTTGCCAGTAGATTATTGGTCTCTTGCTCTTCCAAAGGAAACTAAAGCCTATGTGCCTAAGCTTTTAGCCCTTGCCAAATTAGTGGGCAATCCTGAAAAATACGGCGTCACCCTACCCCCAATCGCTAACGAGCCTTATTTCGCGGTTGTGGATACTGGCAGTCAGATGGATTTAAGTCAGGCCGCCCAGATGGCTAACGTTGACTTAGAGGAAATATACAAACTCAACCCTCAATATAATCAATGGGCCACCAGCCCGAATGGGCCTCATGAATTACTTGTCCCCATAACCCAGCAGGCAACTATACAAGAAAACCTTAAGAATCTGCCGTCAAGCCAGCGGATTAAATGGCAGCGTTACAAGGTTTCTTCTGGAGATTCATTGATATCCATTTCAAAGAAATTTCACACCACTCCAGATGCGCTCAAGCAGGTTAACCCGCTGAGTGGCAATATCATTAGAATTAATGACATGTTATTAATTCCTACGGCCTTCAATAAATTAAGTAGTTACACCTATAGCGCTAATAATCGCTTAAACAAGAAGCAAAAGCGCACCCGAGGCCCAAAAAATTCTACTCGCATTACCCATACCGTTCGCAATGGAGACTCTTTTTGGAGCCTGGCCAAAAAACATAAGGTGAGCACTAAGAGCATTGCGCGCTGGAATGGTATGGCCCCTAAAGACCCATTGCATCCTGGTAAAAAGCTTCTTATTTGGTCTAAAACCCAGCTTGCCAAAACAGATCGTGAGGTCATTCGCAAAATACATTACAGGGTAAGAAATGGCGATAGCCTACACAGAATAGCCGACAAATTTAATGTTAAAGTACATGATATTAAACGCTGGAACCCAAGCAGTAAGAAGAAATACTTACAGCCTGGCGATAAGTTGGTCCTTTATGTGGATGTCACACGAGCCACCTAAGCGGGTACTTTTAAAACAACTCTCTGTAATCATAGGGCTTAGTCACTTGGTCAATTCACAGTTAGGTGAAGCCGAATATTGAGCCCAGCCCAGCCCCGCAATATCGCACCAGATTTACCCCCCCCTCTTCGGCGAATGCATGCGTAATGATTAGACGCTCCTTAGTCCTGTTGATCCCCCTCCTACTGCTTTCCGACCAAGGTCAGGTACAGGCGTTTTTGCAAACGCTGTTATCTGTAAGGTGTAGGGATTAATCAAAGGAGGTAATCGGTACAGCGGCTATTGTTGAAGGTGTCTTGCAGAAAATAAACGTTGCTATAGATAGTACGCAGTCATGTTAGAAATTGAGTGCTGTCGGTAGGTGTTAAGGGAGGGGCAGCTGACACAGTACTATCAAGCAGTAGGCTTGGATATAACACCTTTAATTAGATGATCACTATCACAAGCAATAAAAAAGGGCCTTTCGGCCCTTTTTTATTAATTTCTTTCTATATCTGCTTTATCAGAAAAGTACTGATGATAAGCCTTGTATTCATTAAAGGATTTACCGCGCGCAACCTTCTGCTCATCACTGTCGGTACTAGTAGCACTTACAGTCCGGTTAATTCCATCTAGACGAATTATTGCCTTATTACCGGCCTTTAAATCAACCAGGTCAAAGCTTGCTTCGCCATTAATTGTAAGTGCCATGGTAAAGGCTTTGCTGATTACAGCCGACTCTACACCCTTGGCATTTCGAGATTTAGCGATATAAGCGCTCCAATCAACGTTTAATTTACCCGTTTTGGCCAACTCAATCGCGCTATCTATTTGAGCATTAAGAGACTCAAGGCCCTTCTCGCTTCTTAGGCGAGCCTCAATCTGGGCAGCTACCTTTTCAAAAGGCTTAACTGACGATTCCTTAAGATTGTTAAGGTGCAGTACAACCGCTCGTCCGTCACTTAGCTCTATAACTTCACTGTTGATATCATCAAACAAAACACCCTCAGTGAAGGCTGCAGAAGACACCTTGGCGTTACTTGCAATACCAGCCCCACCTTGACGGGTAAACTCTACGCTTGTTTTAACGGTAAGGCTTAGCGCTTGTGCTGGACCCTGTAAGTCAGAAGCTGAGAAAGCTTCATCATTTAAGGCATCAAGTTTTTCTATATAAAGAGCTTGAGATTTCTCTGACTTGATACCCTGAGCTAGGCTATCTTTTAGGTCAGAGAATGACGCTACTTCAGGCTGGCGTGTATCGACTAATTTGATTAGGTGCAAGCCATCACGTGTTTCTATTATGTTAGATACTTCGCCTTTAGATAAAGCTGATAAAGCTTGAGCAAATTCATCTTCATAAATATCGACTGTCGAGAAACCTAGGTCACCACCTGAAAACTTAGATGTGTCATCCTGGGAGAATTCTTCAGCAAGTTTCGCAAAGTCTGCTCCAGATGATAATTTCACTTGAATGTCTTTAAGTGTTTGGCGAGCTGCAGCCTCGTTACTTAATAGTAGTATGTGGGCTGCTCGAAATTCACGACGCTCTGCAGATTCAGCTGAAATAATATCGTAACGCTCACGCAGTTCTGAGTCATCAATTTCAATTGAAGCCAGTAAGTCAGAACGATTTAATTCTATGTAGTCTACTTTCACAGACTCCATTGTCATAAATTGACTTGTATTGGCCTCGTAGTAACTCTGTTTTTCTTCATCGCTAACGACTGCATTTTTCTTGGCGTCATCTAGTGAGTATTCGAAGTATGAAAAGCCACGTGTTTGAGACTCAAGCTGAGCTGAGCGTGATTCTTCTGCTGTTGTTGCAAATGAGGTTGCCTGCCATGCAGACTGAGCCTGTTGGGTTGATAGATTTGAGCGCAGTAAGTTTCTGTGAGTATAGCGAGTAAAACCTGCACTACGAAGGACTAGGTCATATTGGTCACGGTCAAATTGTCCGTTAACCTGAAATTCAGGTGACTGTACGATTAACTTATCAATTTCTTGATCAGAAAAATAAACACCGTTATCACTGGCCGCTTGCTTGAGCAATGTTTCGCCAATTAAGCTTTCGACAGCGGATTTTTTTAACATGGTGTCACTAATGATAGATGGATCGAAGTTTTCGCCAAACTGCGATTGCAGTCTACGCTTTTGAAGCTGAACCATTTGTGAAACTTTTAGATCGCTTATTTCTTCGCCATTGACCACGGCAGGTGCAGCACTTCCGCCACCCAAAGCAACAATGCTTTCAATGCCAAATAATGCGAATGTTAAAATGATTAAACCAACAATGAATTTGGCAACAATTCCTTTAGAACCATCACGAATAGCCTGAAGCATGAACCTACAACCTTTATTAGAATTGTTATATCTGGAATATAAAAAAAAAGCGCATCAAGCAAGATGCGCTTTTAAACATTCGGTTAATCTGCCTGACTAAAGCCGAGCAATTAACCGAAGTTAATTAGTTTACGGCGTCTTTAAGCGCTTTGCCGGGCTTAAAGCCAGGTACTTTAGCGGCTTTAATTTGAATCGGCTCGCCTGTTTGAGGGTTGCGTCCAGTTCGTGCGGCACGATCTTTAACAGAGAAAGTACCAAAACCAACTAGAACAACCTGTTCGTCATTTTTCAATGCACCGGTAACAGCTTCAATAGTTGCGTCTAGAGCGCGGCCAGCGGCAGCTTTTGGAATGTCGGCAGAAGCAGCGATTGCATCAATTAATTCAGATTTGTTCACACTAATCCCCTTTACAGGTTTGGTTATTGAATATGTAAATTGTTAAGGCCAAGCATGTAGCAATGGCGATAAAATAAAAGTGCTGGAAGTTATACCAGCGTAAGACCCATAGTCAAGCCCCGTAGGGCTTTTTGGACTAATGAGTTCTCATTTGAGTTTGTTGATTTTGCTGGGTTAACGCTTCTTTTTCAATGACAGAAGCGACATTTTTTTCAAGATTCCCAACTAAAGCGGCCTTTATGACCTCGTCAACCCATTTTACAGGTATTATTTCCAATTCCTGCTTTATATTTTCGGGTATTTCTTTTAGGTCGCGCTCGTTCTCGTGAGGAATAAGTACAGTTTTTATACCGCCTCGGTGAGCAGCAAGCAATTTCTCTTTAAGTCCGCCGATAGGAAGCACCTTACCCCTAAGGGTAATTTCACCCGTCATGGCAATGTCTGCTCGGATTTCAGTATTAGTAATCACAGACATTAATGCGGTCACCATGCCTACGCCAGCACTCGGGCCATCTTTAGGTGTGGCACCTTCAGGCACGTGTATATGCAGGTCGTGCTTTTCAAAAAAGTCATTGGGCAATCCAAAGCCTGCAGAGCGGCTCTTAACGACCGTTAATGCCGCCTGAATAGACTCTTGCATCACGTCCCCTAAAGAGCCCGTTTTAACTATACGGCCCTTGCCAGGCAGCATGATCGCTTCAATGGTAAGCACCTCACCCCCTACCGAGGTCCAAGCAAGACCTGTAACCTGCCCTACTTGATTCTCTTCTTCAGCCAAACCGTAATGGAATTTCTGAACACCTAGGTAGCTCTCTATCATGTCAGGTTGCAATACAGATTCGATTTTATCGGTTTTCTTCATAATGTGCTGTTTAACGACTTTACGACACATCTTGCCCATCTCACGCTCTAAACCTCGAACACCTGCTTCTTTGGTATAGTGTCGCACTACGTGGCGTATTGATTCTTCAGGTAAGGCAAGCTCGCTATCCTTCACACCGTTACTTTTCATTTGTTTTGGAAGTAAATAACGGTCGCAAATATTAACTTTTTCATCTTCGGTGTAGCCAGGTAAACGAATAATTTCCATTCGATCCAAAAGCGGTGCGGGAATATTCATGCTATTAGCCGTACAAATAAACATCACTTCGGATAAATCAAAATCAACCTCTAAATAGTGATCGCTAAATGTAGTATTTTGTTCCGGGTCTAATACTTCCAGTAAAGCTGAAGCAGGATCACCACGATGATCCATGCCCATTTTGTCTATTTCGTCTAATAAAAAAAGTGGATTTTTAACCCCTACTTTAGATATTTTTTGTACAAGTTTACCCGGCATAGAGCCAATATAAGTACGTCGATGACCGCGTATCTCTGCTTCGTCCCTTACGCCACCTAAAGCCATGCGAACATACTTTCGGCCAGTAGCTTTTGCGATAGAGCGACCCAGGGAGGTTTTACCTACCCCTGGTGGGCCCACTAAACATAAAATATTGCCTGTCGATTTTTTAACGCGCTTCTGAACCGCTAAATACTCAAGAATGCGCTCCTTAACTTCGTCCAACCCATAATGATCTTCATTAAGGATGTCCTCGGCTAAATCAATATTGCTGCGTACCTTGCTTTTACTTTTCCAGGGCACTCCAATTATCCAGTCTAGATAACCACGTACAACGGATGCCTCTGCAGACATAGGGGACATCATTTTTAATTTATTTAATTCGGCGTCGGCCTTTTCTTTGGCTTCTTTGGGCATTCCGCTGTCATTAATTTTGTTTTGTAGTTCTTCTAGCTCATTGGGTACATCATCCATGTCACCTAATTCTTTTTGAATGGCTTTCATTTGCTCATTCAAATAATATTCGCGCTGACTTTTTTCCATCTGCTTTTTAACGCGACCGCGAATGCGTTTTTCTACATCTAGCAAATCTATTTCAGACTCTATAAGCGCCATGATGTGCTCTATGCGCTCACGCTCACTTACCATTTCAAGCACAATCTGTTTTTCATTAAGCTTTAAGGAAAGGTGCGCAGATATTGTGTCAGCAAGTCTACCCGCTTCATCAATCTCTTCAATTGAAGTTAATACTTCACTGGGGACCTTTTTACTCATCTGAACAAATTGATCAAATTGAGACGTTACCGCCTTAATCATCACGGACTGTTCACGTTCATTTAGCGATTCTATCTCTAGAGGTGATGCATCGGCCTGATAGTAATCGGATACTTTGTCGTAATCAGATACTTCAGCACGAAATAAACCCTCAACAAGCACTTTTACAGTGCCGTCTGGAAGCTTCAGCAGCTGTAAGACTTTAGCGACGGTTCCAACCGAATAAATATCTATCTCGGCGGGCTCGTCTGTAGAGGCGTTTTTCTGCGCCACTAATAAAATCTTTTTACCACCTTCCATGGCCGCTTCCAGCGCTCTGATGGACTTATCACGCCCAACAAATAGCGGAATAACCATGTGAGGGTAAACAACAACATCACGTAAGGGTAATAGGGGGAGTTTTTCAATAGTCATAAAAGGTACCTAGCGGCGTAACAGCACACAAAAACATAAGACTAAGATGGGGATAAACCTGCATGAATACAAGCTCTAAATAGAAAAAAGGACCCTTAAGGGTCCTTTTGTTTTAACTTTTAAGCGTCGTCCGGTGCCACTTTGGCATCCTCGACCGTCTCATAGATCAATAAAGGTTCAGAGTCACCGTTAATAACGCCTTCATCTACAACGACCTTAGTAACATGTTCCTCAGAAGGGATTTTGTACATGCTGTCTAGCAGCACCCCTTCCAGAATTGATCTCAGGCCTCGAGCACCTGTTTTACGCTCCATTGCTTTTACAGCTACCGCTGATAAAGCGCTATCTCTAAACTCAAGTTCAACGTCTTCCATTTCAAAAAGCGCCTGATACTGCTTAATAAGTGCGTTTTTAGGTTCTACCAATATTTGAATAAGCGCTTCCTCATCCAATTCATCAAGTGTTGCCACTACAGGTAGGCGACCGATGAATTCTGGTATTAAACCGTACTTCACTAAATCCATAGGCTCTGCGTGTTTAAGAACGGCTCCTAACTCTTTAGTGTCATCTTTTGCTTTCACTATGGCATTGAAGCCTATTCCGCTTTTTTCGGTTCGATCACGAATAATTTGATCAAGCCCCGAAAATGCTCCGCCACATATAAATAGGATGTTCGCTGTATCAACCTGTAAAAACTCTTGCTGAGGATGTTTGCGGCCACCTTGTGGAGGTACGGAAGCGACAGTGCCCTCAATAAGCTTTAGCAAGGCCTGCTGAACACCTTCACCACTCACATCGCGAGTAATGGATGGGTTGTCTGACTTGCGAGAAATTTTATCTATCTCATCAATGTATACGATGCCGCGTTGAGCCTTATCTACATCGTAATCACATTTTTGAAGTAGCTTTTGAATGATGTTTTCAACATCTTCACCTACATAACCTGCTTCGGTTAATGTAGTTGCATCAGCAATAGTAAATGGAACGTTTAATAGGCGCGCTAGTGTTTCAGCTAATAGGGTCTTACCACTACCCGTTGGGCCAATTAAAAGAATATTACTTTTGGTCAGTTCGGTTACCGCTTTATTACTTTCACCATGGCGTAAACGCTTGTAGTGATTGTAAACAGCTACAGACAAGACGATTTTAGCTCGATCCTGGCCGATTACATATTCACCCAGTGTTTCTTTTATTTCTTTGGGGGTTGGCAATAGGTCTGAAGGGGTTTCCCCTTGGGCCTCCTGCACTTCTTCACGAATGATGTCATTACATAAATCTACACATTCATCGCAAATGAAGACACTAGGACCGGCAATGAGTTTTTTAACCTCATGCTGGCTCTTACCACAGAAAGAGCAATATAAAAGTTTGCCCTTATCGTCGCCTTTACCATTCGACTCGTCGGTCATTCGACATCCTCATGAATTTACTGCTAATTATTTGAACACTGTCGGCCTTACAGCGCCGACAGCTATAGAAAACTTAATATTGTTTTAAACTGGACGTTTTTCAAGTACTTCATCAATCAAACCGTAAGACATAGCGGTTTGCGAATCCATAAAGTTATCTCGCTCAGTATCTGCGGCAACTTCTTCAACCGTTTTGCCACAATGGCTAGCTAGGATCCTATTTAAGCGGTCCTTAGTGCCTTTAATATTTTCGGCTTGTATTAGAATATCAGTTGCCTGACCTTGAGCACCACCACTTGGCTGATGGATCATTACTTGACTGTTAGGTAGGCAATAACGCTTTCCCTTCTCGCCAGCCGCTAGTAGAAAGGCTCCCATGCTACATGCCTGACCAATACATATCGTATTAACGTTAGGCTTAATAAACTGCATGGTATCGTATATAGACATGCCGGCTGTAACTGAGCCACCGGGGGAATTTATATACAAATGAATATCTTTTTCGGGGTTTTCAGCTTCTAAGAATAGTAGCTGGGCCACGATTAAGTTGGCCATATGATCTTCTACTTGCCCAACTAAAAAAATAACACGTTCTTTTAGTAGACGGGAATATATATCGTAAGAACGCTCACCACGAGCGGTCTGCTCTACCACCATGGGCACAAGACCAGACATCTGAAGTGCCGATTCTTGATTGGCTAGTAGATCTTTCATGCGTTATCTCCATCAACGACTTCATAAAAAACAGCTGCCCCTAATGGTAACAGCTGTTTTGAAGTGTAGTCTGAAACGTGCCCTTTGGGCACCTAATTTGATTATTGGGCGCTATTTGCCGTCTTAATCACTTCTTCATAACTACTTTCTTTTTCACTTACCTTTGCCTTACTTAATATAAGGTCAACTACTTGTTCTTCAAGGGCTAGTGCTTCTAATTGTGCACGTTGCTCTTTATTTCCTTTGTAGAAAGCCTTAACTTGCTCAGGATCTTGGTAAGTAGACGCCATTTCTTCGATAAGCGTTTCTACTTTTTCATCGTCAGCTTTAATATCAAACTGCTCAATAGAGGCATTGATCAATAAACCTAGCTTAACGCGACGCTCAGCTTGCTCTAAGAACAACTCACGAGGCAGCATGCCAGGCTTGAATTCTTGGCCACCACCGAACTGCTTAAAAGCTTGTTCTTGTAGGCGTTCAATTTCTTGATCAACTAGAGCTGTTGGTACATCTAGCTCGTTGGTTTTAACCAAACCATCTAATACTTGATTTTTGTTCTGACGCTGAACAGCCTGCTTAAGCTCACGTTCCATGTTCTTACGTACTTCAGTACGGAACACTTCTTCAGTTTCAGCTTCAACACCAAACTTTGTAAAGAACTCTGCGTTAAGTTCTGGCAATTCAGATACTTCAACCAAAGTTACTTTGATTTTAAACTCAGCATCTTTACCTTTAAGCTCTTCAGATTGGTAATCAGCAGGGAATGTTACTTTAATAGTACCTTCATCGCCGGCTTTCATGCCTACGATCTGATCTTCAAAACCCGGGATCATGGCTTTAGAACCAAGAGTCAAGCTGTGGTCTGCTGCTTTGCCGCCGTCGAATGCTTCGCCGTCAACATAACCATCGAAATCAAGCTTAACGCGATCGCCGTCTTTAGCTGCGTCAGTTGATTCAGTGAAGGTAGCCTGCTGCTTACGTAAAACATCTAACATGGTGTCCATGTCAGCGTCTTTAACTTCAGCTTTTAGCTGTTCAACTTCAATGGCATCTAGGCCATCAATCTTAACTTCTGGGTATATTTCAAAAGTAGCTGAAAACTGGAAGTCTTTGCCTGCTTCATCAACAACGGGCACAACATTAGGCATGCCTGCTGGATTTAATTTTTCTTGAGTTACAGCTTTTACAAAACTTTGCTGCATTTGTTCGCCAAGTACTTCTTGGCGAACACCCTTACCATAACGTTGCTTGATAACACTCATAGGGATTTTACCCTTACGAAAGCCGTCGATACGCGCAGTACGGGATACATCTTGTAAGCGCTTAGCAATTTCTTGCTCTACGTCAGATGCTGGGATGTCGATTACAAGCTTACGTTCTAAGCCTGCTAATGATTCTACGGAAACTTGCATTGATGCCTCACACACGGATACAGAAGCTAGAGAAATTCGGATTCGCTACTTTATTGATACAGACAGCGGTAATCAAGCAGTTTTTAGATGAATTTCAAGGTATTTGGCGATTACTGGCTATGTTTTAAGCAACTTAGCGCTTTACATCTGTTTTTTCGTACAGTACTGTACAGCTATACAGTACTTTTACGCATTAAACAGGTCGAATATGAGCGCACTACTTAAAAGCCATACTGAGCAAGCTTTACACTATTGGATGCTGTGGGTCGCTCCAGATGCCACCCAAACACAGGCCATAAAAAAACTACCAGCCAGCCAAAAAGATAGAGTCTTAATGCTGCACCCTAAAAACATGGGGCACATAACAAAAGCGATTGAGGTCGCGATTTTGAGCAACCTTTATCAAATGATTACCTTGCCTAGAGCCATACTAAGTAGAGTTCAACAACAAGCATTGGAGCTGCTCGCTCTACAGAACAGTACAATCATTAGCTGGGTAGGCAGTTCGAAGCAACTTAACAGTGCCAGCCAGCTAACGCTGATTTAAACCTGCTCTTTAAGAAGGGCCTCTACGCGCTGCACATCTTCATTGGTATCAACCCCGTGACCTGGGGGTTGATCAATAATCGACATATGGATTTTAACTCCGTAACTCAGTGCTCGTAACTGCTCTAAAGACTCAGCTCGCTCAAGTGCTGTAATTTCCATTTTTTCGTACTGCTTCAAAAAAGACACTCTATACCCGTACATGCCAATGTGGCGATAT
>JAPYOO010000102.1:0-4364 GCA_029938135.1 Bermanella sp.
GAAGGTGAAAAGCAATCGGCCATTGAAGTAGCATTAGGTGAAAAACAAGCCGCTATATTAAAAGCAGAAGGCGCTCGTGAAGCGGCCTATAAAGAGGCCGAAGCGCGTGAACGTTTAGCCGAGGCTGAAGCAAAGGCCACCAGCATGGTATCTAAGGCCATTAGCGAAGGTAATCCACAAGCCATTAACTACTTTGTGGCGCAAAAGTACATTGAAGCCTTGACGACTATCGGTTCGGCCGAAAACTCTAAGATTGTAATGATGCCATTAGAAGCCAGCAGTGTAATTGGCTCTGTTGCCGGTATTACTGATCTATTAAAAGAAATGAAAACATCTTAATCAATTAAACAACAATTAAGGGCAGCCTATGGAAAATGAAATGTGGGTTTGGCTTGATCAGTTAAGTATGTGGCATTGGTTCATATTAGGGCTCATTTTATTAATGGGTGAAGCCTTTGGTGCCGCCGGTTTTTTATTGGGTGCCGCCGTCGCGGCGCTCCTGACCGGCATACTGGTATGGATTAGCACAACAATGGTTGATGGTGGCATGCAGTGGCAGGGGCAAATTTTAAGTTGGACGGCTTTGGCAATTGTATGCTCATTATTGTATTGGAAGAAGTTCAGGGCAAGTAAGCAAATAAGCGAACGCCCTGAACTTAATCACCGCAGTCAGCAACTCATTGGCCGCAAAATCATCTTACAACAAGAGGTTAATTTGGAAGGTCGCATTCAATTTGGCGATACCTTTTGGAAAGTCCGTTGCGATGAGGCGCTAAAGGCGGGTGAAAAGATTGAAGTGATAGGGGCGGACGTGAGTACGCTTACTATTGCGAAAATCAACTAGGACACTTAAATTTCGTGCCTGGCTGGGTGTAATTTCATAATGCCTAGCGGTAAATTATAAGAGCGGCCATTACTTGATAATGGCCGCTTTTTTTATTGCTAATTAAGTTAGATCTCCAGCATCACTCATTGATTAAGGCGGCAGCCGTAGATAAATGCAAGAAGCTGCGATAGGAGTGGTAATCCTGCATAAAGTCATTCCTAAACGTTAATTGTCGGGTGATGTGCAGCAGCGCAGGGTTAGTGCCGTCTAATACGCCTTCATCCCAAACCCATACCCAGTCCTGCCAGTCATCTGGAATATTACCCCAGGTTGCCAATGGTATCGCCGCGGTACCATCTTGAGCACTGGCATGATCATTGTGGTTCAAAATGCTTTCAACCAGGTTGTAATAAGGTGCACCATCCACATCATGTTTATCAGCGATGCTGGCAGCATAGGTTAACGAATTAATATAAAACCAAACACTGCCATCGCTGCCGCCATCACCTACGTTCCATTTGTCACCGCCTGAAGTGATAATATCAGCGGCCTCAAAAATGGATGCTTGCGCTCGTGTATCGCCATTAAATTCATGCACATACAGTAAACCACCCGCTCCGCGAATAAAATAATTAAAGGCGCCGTTTAATGAGGCATCTGCTATTTCATTTTCCACTGCACTACTGGCCACCACATAATCTAACAACACATTTAAACGATTATTAAATTTGGCATAAGCGTTAACATCATCATAAAAAACGGCGGCGGCGCGGCTCAATGTATCAATGCCATTTACCAATGCCGTATCCTGAGGCAGGTTTTCTGAATAACGCTGTATGAACGACCCGGCTTCATACAGCGCTTCTTTAGCACGACCATCACCGGTTAAGTAGTAGTAAGTTTCAACCCCAGCAATGTGTGAATACTCAGGGGACTGACCATAACCAGACCAGGCTTGCTTACCGTGGCGATGCAATGAGCCCACTGAAAACTCTCGGTTGCGCCCCCCTGCAATTGTCTCATCACTATATTGCGTGGCATCACCATAATGGATCATTTGCACATCTTGGGTATGCTTGGCCAAAGCCACTGCATCTATGAACTGCGCTCGGGATTGTGTTCTTAAAAATTGCAGCCATAACTGATTACTGGGTTCACCTGAATTCCCCGACCAACCATAACGGCCTTGTTCATTCCAGGTGCAATCTGCACTGTGGCCAGGGGCACATCCTCCGGCAAAATCACCACGAATGTCGCCATAATTAATCAAGCCAAACCAGTCAAACTGCTCTCTTTGATTGAAACGCATAAAGTCTGCAATTACATGCAACACACCATCTATTCGATACAAGGTTTCTGAGTTGGCAAGAGAGGTATTAAATACAAAGTCTCCCACCCCCATAACACGGGCGTCTGAATACCAATCAGGCTCAGCCAGTGCCATAAGCTGCCCGGCATTACCTTTCATGGCCAGCGCTTCAGCATTGGCAGTGACGGCGTTGCCACTGGCAAATGAAACAAAAAACGTTTCGGTTTTGGACAAACCTTGGGCCCCACGATTTTTGCCATCACCTCCTTCACCATTGCCCGTATCTACGGTGGTTGAGTAACGCTCTAAATCAAGTGGAGCAGCGGCCTCTGGATACAATTGAACATCTAGTGAATCATTACTGGCCACCAATGCCTTGGGAAAATTTTCAGCCATATTTTTTAGGGTGACCGATAAGTTGGTAGTGCCATTTTGTCGAGCCAAATAGCCTTTGGCTTGCCCAGTCTGACTCACTCCAGCCACATCAAAGTTATCGTAGGCAAGGTGACTGACACTCCCGGTAGCATGACTGGTGCCTTCAACCCAGGTCTGGCTACCTGTGTACGGCAACTTAAATCCATAACCGGTTATTTTATCGTTACCTGTGCCTGTAAAAATAAGCGTGTGGTCAATTTTTAAAGTACTGTCTCCTTTATAAGCATGTATGCGCGTCACGAATGAACTAAACCCTAAACCGCTGTTATTAAGGTGCGCGCCTGAGACTCTAATAACAATGTGCAACGGCCCCTGCTCTTCAATGGTGACGGATAAATCCCAAGGGTCAAACTGATTAAATTGATCACCACGGTCTGCCAAATAACTTTTATATTTACTGGCAGTATCACTAGCCAAAGGCACAGAGTCATCACTTAAAAGTGCGCCAAAATAATCGTTATCGCCAACTGAGATCCATGGCCCCCGATCACTGCCATTACCCACTGGCGCCTCAATAACGGTGTTTCCATCTACGCTAGCCCTGTTGATAACTGCTCCACTGTTTTTAGGTACCTCGAATTCCAACGGCCCAGTATTTACGGTAATCATCTCGCTTGTTTCATTGACGGTAATGGGGTTTTCCACATCCGCCTCTTCGGGGCTGTGTTTTATATCAATGGTTTGACTGCCATGGGCCGCCAGTGATATTTGAGTATCCATAAGCAACCAACGCACCGAGCCATCTGGCCAAAGAGATAATGGGCGAGATTGAATTGGGAAGTCTTGGTCTCCTTGTGTCACCATTAAATCATCGTCCACCGCCAACAACCCTTTAGGGAAAGGCACGCCGCTGCGGACATTTTTATTAGATCGAGCAACGCCTGCTGGCTCATCTATGGTTAGGGTAACAATGGGGTCAGCAAGGGAAGCCACCGAAAAACTCACCTGTGCACTTGTCATATTTTGATTGCCGTTTGTATCCATGCAGCGAATAAAATAAAGATAATTTTGATCACTGCTTAACCCAGATAAATCTGCCGTATGAACATTGCCATCGGTATTCATGGTACTGGCCATAACATCAAAATCGGCATCGCTTGAGGCTTGGTATTTACAGGTCGCGCTTTCGTCGGTACGAACGGTGAGTGTGGTATTGGTTGTGGTGGTGGATAAACGCCCACTGGGCCCCATTTTACTCATGGCCGGGGCAACCAGGTCATCACCATAGGTGATGAAAAGCTGAGGGCGCTGTGCAACATTGCCCGCGTCATAAGCATACAAGTTGTGACGCACATTATTATTTTCGCCGCTGGCGTTGGAAATTTTAAAGCTCATGGCGCCACCGCTTTGCCAGCTTGCGTCATTTACAATGTCTTGCACTAGGGCTGAAATATCCGGGCTTTGTGTGGCCGATGCACTCTTGGCCCATTCGACCGTTGCCGCTAATGCAGTGCGATTTTGAGCCATATCCCCAGCAGTGAACGTGGTACTGGATTCAGGGTCTAATGCTTTAATATCCAGGTTAATGTTGCCCGCTTCATTTTGAAAGTCCGCTTCAACAAACACCAATTTGGCACTAAGAATATTTTTTCCGGCGGGTACTTCTATGCCACGAAACATTAACGACACCACATAATCACGGTCTTGATTACCCGCACCACCAAAGCGAATGTTTTCTAAATCCAGTTCGTGGCTAGCCCAGTTATCATCATAATGCTCCCATGAGTAACCATCGTCCGAACCTTGTGAAATAGAAACCGGATCAAGAACAGTGGGCTCTTCCGGAGTATCTGG
>JAPYOO010000102.1:4464-12521 GCA_029938135.1 Bermanella sp.
AACCTTGTGAAATAGAAACCGGATCAAGAACAGTGGGCTCTTCCGGAGTATCTGGTGTATCTGGTGTATTAGTTACGACCATCACGGTGAAATCTTTACTGGTAACAGTCTCGTCTGAACCCACCGCATACACGGTTATCAAGTGGCTGCTATCGGTCGCTGCATCAATGCGAGCGAAGTCATTAACCCTGACCACACCAGTGACAGGGTCTATTGAAAAACGGCCGTTAGCATCGTTATCTAATAAATAGCTCACACTGCCGTTCGGTAACTCTGCATAGGCGGTTATTCCTACCAAGTCACCACTTACCGTTAAATCATCGGATACCTGATCATTTACCTTATTGGTATCTATGATAGCGGAAAGACGGGCGTCTTTATCTTCAGTGGTTGCATCCACTCCAACTGTACAGCCACCCAAAATGAACATCATTCCAATTGTAAATACTAAATTAAGCTTATTCTTTACGGCCATTTCGACTCTCCTAGAGCAAAAAACAATGTACGTACTTGAATTAAAAATCTGAAGGTTTGTCGATCCGTCGATAAAATTTTCAAACACTTTATTAATTGTAATTCTAATATGGGCGCCTAGCGAATAATTGAATGTGCTCTGCATCTCAATTATCAACTCCAATAAACAACAGATAAAAAGGCCATTTAAATATTGCTATATAAAGTTGGAATAAGCTTATCAGACAGCATATAGAATTCAGTGCGAAGCTAGTTACAGTGTAACCAGAGATGTTTTATTTTTGTTATGGAAAGGGTTAGGCAGGTCAACCGACATTTGTTTAAAGCAGAGTTTTTAATTTTCTAAGCTGTAATGAAACAGGCACTTAAAGGCAGTATGTTTTTTTATATAATTCTTACTATTAAAACAGCCTGGCCATTCCCTCAGCAGACTGCTTACTTTTATTTTTTATTTCTAGCTTAAGCTATTAACTTTTAGGTATTCCTGGGAAAAACATATTAGTGCTCAGCTGATACGCCTTATACTCGGGGCGCTTTTGCACCGAATAAAATTCAGCTGGCTTAGCGCCTGTATAGTGCACCAACGTCACAAACATAATGCGCGACACAAACACTAGGCCTAGCCCAAGCAATATCCACACAGGTATGGCTTCCACCGCGCCTAACGCCCACCAACTTGGAATAGAGGCAATCAACAGCGCATTCCACACCATCCACTCGGCAAAGTAATTAGGGTGACGGCTATAACGCCATAGCCCCACATTGCATACCTTGTTTTTTAAACTCTGTTCACGCATGTCTTTCAGGAATTTAAGTTTTTGAGTATCCGAGACAGACTCCACAATAAAAGCCGCCAGCCAAATCAGTAACCCCACCACTTCAAAGATGGAAAGGGTCTCACTTGGGTTACTAGCAATCACAAACGCTGGCATGGCCAAGAACGCGGCATTGGCCAAACCCTGTAATAGCACCTCCACCTGCATAACAAACTTCTTTTGGGTGTGACCGGCTTTTTCCCAACGGCGATGCTGGTATTGATACCTTGGCAACTCTTTATCAAGAGCCCCCAGTTGCAATAACTTAATGGCACCAAAACCCATGCGTAGTCCCATGAACAGGTACACCCCACCCACCAAAGCGGTGCGCAGCCAGTGACCCTCAGAAAAAATTAAGGTCATGACACCTATAACCACCAATCCCCAGGGCCAGCCAATATCCACGTAAGACATGCGGCCGGTTTTCCAGGCAGGAATACACACCACAAACAGAAACAGCACTATTTGTGTTATGCCGTTGATCAAACTAATTTCAGACAGGCTCACAGTACTGATTAACAGTCCCCACCCAAAAAGATAGGGCAGCAGAGGCAATAATTTTTTCATGATAATTCCGGTTTTATTTTTATTGGAGTTTTGAGCGAAATATAAGCTGAGGAATTAAGTTGCACTGCCAGGCACAGTGCAACTTATAAGGTTTAAACCAATTGCATCAAGGATTCTTTTGAGTAATCTTGTAAATCATCTAACTGATTATTTTTAACCTTTATGACCCATTCAGGATCTTGCAATAAAGCGCGTCCCACGGCCACCAATTCAAACTCTTCATTGGCTACTCGCTCCGACAATTGCGATATAGACGCAGATTCAGCACCGGCTTGTTCCGACATGCCCATGTTGCTGGCACCCTCATCGATGAAGCTGGTACTAAGACCTACGCTACCCACAGTAATAACGGGTTTGCCGGTAATTTTTTTAGTCCAGCCAGCAAGGTTCATGTCAGAGCCTGCAAATTCTTTTTCCCAAAAACGTCGAGTGCTGCAATGAAATATATCCACACCCGCTTCACTTAAGGGTAATAAAATCGCCGCCAACTCTTCTGGCGTTTGCGCTAATCTTGCATTGTAATCTTGCTGCTTCCATTGAGAGAAACGGAAAATAACCGGAAAATCCGCCGCCACGCGTTCGCGAATTGCTTTTACAATTTCAACTGCAAACTTAGTACGACTGACCGCGTCGCCACCATAAGAATCGGTGCGGATGTTAGTGCCTTCCCATAAAAACTGATCTACTAAATAGCCATGGGCGCCATGAATTTCGATGGCATCAAAACCAATGCGCTCGGCGTCTTCAGCCGCTTGCGCAAATGCTTCTACTACCTCGTTAATGTCGTTCTGGTCCATGGCCACGCCATTTTCTTTACCCGGCTTAAACAAACCTGATGGGCTGTAACCCGGAACAGATTTATCTGGTTCTATACCTTCTTTACGTACCGAACCCACATGCCACAATTGTGGTGCAATTTTTCCGCCCTTAGCGTGCACCGCATCCACTACTTTTTTCCATTGATTAAGCGCCGCTTCACCGTGCATAAAAGGCACTCGGGCATAACCGTTAGCGGCTTTGTGACCGACTGTGGTGCCCTCTGTAATAATTAACCCTACTTCGTGTTCAGCACGACGCGCATAATAAGCCTCAACCAAGTCGTTGGTTTTATTGCCCGGTGAAAACGTTCGCGTCATGGGGGCCATAACAATTCGATTTTTTAACGACAATGGGCCCAGTTTAATAGGTTGAAAAAGTGCTTTAGATGTAGACATAACTTCTCCTAGCTGCAGACACAGCGATATTAATTAAAAATGAAAGTTTATTCTTTTATCAGCTTTTCAAATTGCTGCATGGTTTGATGAAATAATTCTTTGCCGTGTAAACGAGCGTAATACAACGCGCCTTTGCAACTGAAAATAAATACACTGGCTAAACCGCGAGGGTCATCGGCTGCTTTAAATTCGCCAGCGTCTATGCCCGCCTGCAATACGCGGCTTACCCAATCTAATTCAATGTTATCCAGCACTTGTAATGCCTGTTGCATCTCAAGCGGTAGTTTATTTAAATCGCCGTGTAATGCGCTAATGGGGCACATCATCTGCTCGCTTAAGCAATGTTTAGTGGCTGCACGGGCGTAACGTTGTAACTTGTCCCACTCGCTAATGCCGTGTTCTTCAAAATGCTTAAAACCTTGCACTAACCATTCTTCAGTCCACTCGCAAAGAGCCAAACCTAAATCTTGTTTTTTGGGGAAGTGGTGATGCACGCTGGCTTTGGTGATGCCCAGCTCACGAGAAATGTCTAAATAGCTAAAGCCGTTAAACCCTCGGGTACGTAGCATGTCGGCGGAATAGGCCACAATTTGTTGCTTGGTATTCATTGAAACCCCACAAAATAGTGTCGCTTCAGCCTACCTACCTGTAGGTAGGGCGTCAACCATTGGGCTAGTCAGGATATAGAACAGCCTGTTGCAAACTGAACTTACAGAGGGAATTTCTTGAGTGACAGCTCCTAAATTTTACCCACAAGGTCAAACAAAGCCTGTCGTACCCAGGCATTTCCTTGATCTTCGTCTGAACTTTTATGCCAATACAGGTGCCAGTCAATTTGAGCCACCTCAAACGGCAGCTCTAAACACACAAGGCCATAGGTTTTAGCCAAAACGGCGGGCATAGAGCAGCACAAATCGGTTGAGCGAATAAGCCGAGGCGCCGCCAATGAGTGTTGCAGGCGCAGCTGAATATTACGTTTAACACCCAGTACATTAAGCGCCCTATCCACATGCCCCACCCCCTTACGCCGACTCGATACATGGATATGATCTAACGCTAAGTACTGCTGTAAATTAAGCCCTTGCGTAATGGCTGGGTGACCTTCGCGTACCGCACAAACATATTTTTCACTGGATAAATGCTGGTGACATAAGTTGGGGTCATTCAATACCGGCACATCCACCACAAAGTCCAACTCACCCGAAGCCAGGCTTTTGCTCACGTCACTGCGAGGCTGCGCAAAACAATCCACCGATATACCTGGCGCATGCGCCTGCATATGCACCAATAATGGCGGCAGCAACAATGCTTCAAAAGTGTCGTTCATACTGAAACAAAATTCTTTTTTAGCCTGAGCTGGGTCAAATATATTACCCTCCTGCACGCAGCTATTAAGCAATTGCAGCGCTTGCTGGCTTTTTAACGCGATGTTTTGCGCCACCGGTGTAGGCACCATGCCTTGGGGGGTGCGTACAAATAACGGGTCATTAAAGGACTTACGCAAGCGGCTTAGGGCATTACTTACCGCGGGCTGCGACAACGATAGAATCTGCGCGGCACGGGTGAGGTTACGCTCTTGATATATGGCCTCAAAGACTTTAAACAAGTTTAAATCTAACTGATTAAGTCGCATATAAGACTCCTAATGAGCAGGCCAGATTAGGGCGTTTTATTGCCACTATCGTTATTGATGATATGAATAGCGCCATATTCACACAATAAATTTCCTAAATACATAGCCAGCGCTTATTGTGTATTCAGATTAGGCTTTTATATAAAGGGAAGAACATGGCTGAGTTTTATTTGGTACGCCACGGACAAGCGTCATTTGGTAGTGATAACTACGATCAGCTCTCGCCCATGGGTTATCAGCAAGCCACTTGGTTGGGTGAACACTTTAAACAGCAAAACGTGCAATTTGATCGTGTGGTCACCGGCACTATGCTGCGCCACGAACAAACAGCACAAAATATTTGCAGCGGCTTAAACCAAGAACTTGAATTTAATCAACATGACGGATTAAACGAGTATGACTTTCACGCACTAGTTAAATGTTACTTAACCATGTTCCCTCAACAAACACCTAAAGCAGGTGAGGGAAAAACGGTTTTTTACAAAATATTAAAACAAGCGCTCACCTTATGGGCGCAAGAAAAATTAGAAGGAGACCTGCCTGAAACCTTTGCACACTTTAAACAACGTGTAGCCGATGCTTTGGCCTATACGCAAGATACGCCTAACAAGCGCACGTTAGTAGTGAGTTCTGGTGGCCCTATTGGCATGGCCATGTGTCATATTTTACAACTGAACAATGAAAAGATGATTCAGCTCAACTTACAAATTAAAAATACTTCTTATAGTCAGTTCTATTTTAATGATGAGTCTATCTCTTTAGCCAGTTTTAATAACACCGCCCATTTAGAAAAAGAAAACCGCGAAGGCGCCATTACCTTCGGGTAACAACACTTATTTTAAAATACATATAAACGATTAAATATTAAGGATAACAACATGAACTTTGAATACAGCGAAAAAGTACAAGAGCTCATCATTAAACTTGAAGCCTTCATGGATGAACACATTTATCCACGTGAACAAGAGTTTAACGATTACTTTACTGACACTAAAAATCGCTGGGCGGCTCATCCCATTATTGAAGAATTAAAACCCAAAGCAAAAGCGGCCGGTTTATGGAATTTATTTTTACCCGACCCCGTACACGGAGCCGGCCTTAATAACTTAGAGTACGCGCCACTGGCCGAAATAATGGGTCGCGTAATGTGGTCACCTGAAGTCTTTAACTGCAGCGCACCTGACACTGGTAACATGGAAGTATTTGCACAATACGCAAGCCAAGCGCAAAAAGACAAATGGCTTACGCCGCTTTTAAACGGTGAAATTCGTTCAGCCTTTGCCATGACCGAACCCGATGTGGCATCAAGTGATGCTACTAACATTGAAACCTCCATTATTCGTGACGGTGACGACTACGTGGTTAACGGACGTAAATGGTATATTTCGGGCGCCATGAACGAACACTGTAAAATTATGATTGTAATGGGTAAAACCGATGCACAAAATCCTAACCGCCATATTCAGCAGTCACAAATATTAGTGCCCATGGATACTAAGGGCGTGACAATTGTTCGTCCTATGGAAGTGTTTGGTTATAACGATGCACCCGAAGGTCACGCGGAAATTGTTTTTGATAATGTTCGGGTTCCGGCTGAAAATATTATTTTAGGTGAAGGTCGTGGATTTGAAATTGCCCAAGGTCGCCTTGGACCTGGCCGTATTCATCACTGCATGCGCTTAATTGGACAAGCCCAACGCGCCTTAGAAGTTATGTGTCAACGTGCCGAGAGCCGTGTGGCCTTTGGTCGTAAGTTATCAGAGCAAGGATCTATTCGTGAAGACATTGCCAAGTCGTCTTGTGAAATAGAGCAAGCACGCTTACTTACGTTAAAAGCCGCCGATGCCATGGATAAAGTAGGCAACAAAGCCGCTCGTGAAATCATTGCTCAGATTAAAATTATCGCCCCTAACATGGCCGCAACAGTAATAGACCGTGCCATGCAAATGCATGGCGCCAAGGGCCTAAGCCAAGACAGCTTCTTGCCTCGTGGTTTTTCTTACGCCAGAATGATTCGCTTGGCCGATGGCCCTGATCAAGTGCATATGTCACAGTTGGGTAAAATGCTTGTTAAAGAATACACCAAGTAACAATATTAAAGATCTGGGAGCGATAGTATGAGTAAGGTTGATACCCTAGACGAGCAAACCCTCGCCAAGTATTTAGAAGAACACGTACCTGAATTTAAAGGGCCGTTAACCGCCAAAAAATTTGCAGGTGGCCAGTCTAACCCTACCTTTCAAATTGATGCACAAAGTGGCCGTTATGTTTTACGCCGTAAGCCGCCGGGTAAGTTATTACCCTCGGCCCACGCCGTAGACCGCGAATTTATGGCTATGTCTGCACTGGCCGAGTCAGAAGTACCGGTTGCACGTGCCATTCACTTATGTGAAGACGACAGTGTTATTGGCTCTATGTTTTACTTAATGGAGTTTATTGACGGCCGCATTTTTTGGAATGCATCGTTACCTGAAGTAGACAAACAAGAGCGCACCGCCATATACGCAGAAATGAACCGTGTGTTGGCTGCTATGCACCGCGTAGACATTAACCAAGTGGGCCTGCAAAACTTTGGCAAGCCCGGTAATTTTTACGAGCGTCAAATTGGCCGCTGGACCAAGCAGTATCGCGCCGCCCAAACCGGTGATGAACCCGCCATGGAAGCGCTTATTGAATGGTTGCCTAACAACATCCCTGCGGATGATGGCCTAATAAGCTTAGCCCACGGTGACTTTCGTTTAGACAACATGATTTTTCATCCAACCGAGCCTAAAATATTAGCCGTGGTGGATTGGGAACTGTCTACCCTTGGGCACCCCTTTGCTGATTTAGCCTACCAATGCATGCAGTGGTACTTTCCAGCTGCGGGTTTATTGCCAGGGTTAGCGGGCGCTAATCGTGACGAATTAGGCATTCCTACCGAAGAAGAATACGTGGCATCTTATTGCAAGCGCATGGGTTTAACTGAAATTCCCAATTGGAATTTTTACCTCGCCTTTAGCTTTTTCCGTTTGGCGAGTATTTGTCAGGGTGTGAAAAAACGTTCTTTAGATGGTAACGCTTCTAATAAAAAAGCGAACTCTGTTGCCCAAATGATTACGCCATTGGCGACCATGGGGTTGCAAAAAACCAAAGAGCAGTAACCTTGCGACACTTCTTTTAAAGCCATTAGCCTCGAGGGCATCTCTAGTGATTGTTTGTAGTCTCTGGCTTTACGTCTAATTCAGAATCAAGGCGGGCTTTTGAAGAAATGCTTATTGCCTTTCAAGGAAGACCACCAACCGTAGGCGCTTTAGGCGACGCAGAGCCTGGATTAGACGTAAAGCCCCGAAGGGCGTGTCCGATGCATACATT
>JAPYOO010000437.1 GCA_029938135.1 Bermanella sp.
CCTTGCCAATCCAGCATTTCAGCAGATGCTTTTGTCAACACTTTTTCCGGCAAGGCCGCCGGACCCGCACAAAAATTATATACTCGAGCCATGTAAATTACTTACCTAACGATCCAACCGTCTAACCGGTCTAACTAATTATGTTACTTGCTAAACCTTCCAGCAAAATTTATGTTCTTTTTATGTGACGCTTATATGCCGACATTATCAAAGCTAACATCACACCTAGGAAGCCACCTGCTACCACCGATAGCACTAGAACTAAGAGTTTTCTAGGCTTAACAGGGCTTAATGGTACTTGGGCTAGCTCATCTAGCTGAACTATATTTACTTTTGAATAATCAATTTTTAAATTTCGCAGCTGCGTTATCTCAAACAATATTGAAGACAAGCCCGCTATGAAATGCTCTTCTCCGTGAGGAAAGCCTTTAGCCAAAGATTCTCGCTGATTTAAAGCGTTTTCTTCTGCTGCTAACGCTTTTGCGCCGTACATATACAACGGATGTTTGAAGCTGCCTAAAATATCACTTTTACTGTATATGGACTCCACTTGCCCTACGTTTTTTGCGATTACCAGAGCTTCGTCTAACTGCAGTTTTCGCTGTGTCTTTTTACTATAATACTTATCACGAATTATGCTGGCATCATATTCAAGCTTATTTAAACGCACCAAACGTTTACTTTCTAACGTTTGTTTGATTTCAGATATTCGACCTTTCAATGTAAACGCCACATAATCATTCAATAGCTCAGCAGCCTGTTGCGCGTCACGCCATTGAAAGTTAATAGCAATAAATGTCTCATTATCTTTTTTATCGTTCGATAAGTTTATTGTGAGCAATTTATCAAAATTTGAAAAGTTTTGAGCCTCGCTTAGTAGTGGGCTATACAATCCCTTAAGCGCTTTAATCTTTAGTAAATTTTTCTGATAAAATTCACGGTGATACTTTTTAGATAACAGAGCGCGCTTTGCATGCTCAAACGCAGCAGGTACACCCAAAGAATAAACACCACTTAACTCAGGGGCGTTAACCGCTACTAAATCGCGCTCAGCAGCCAACTTAATAACCGATTTCACCTCATAAACAGGCTTAACAACCGTTAAATACGCAACTGCCAGGGCAACACATACGATCATGCCAAGCCCCACCCAGATTTTATTACTAACCAAATCGTCCCATAAATCAAACAGGTCAATTTCATCTTCATGAGCACCCAACTCCACTAATGGAGGCTGGGTGGTAGCGGTTCGTTGATTCAACTAAATATCCCTATTCTTGCTCTTGTTCGCTTGAGGACTCTCCTGAATTATTATCTGGAGCCTCATTCTCAATTACTGATTCACTATCTGCAGAGGCATCGACATCTTCTTCTGCATCTAATATAGCCGCCACACCCACTAAGCACTCGCCCTTTTGAACCTTTATTAGGGTCACACCCTGAGTATTACGACCCAATGTAGAGACACCACTTACTTTAGTGCGCACTAAGGTACCTTGATCACTAATCAACATAATTTCGTGATCTTCCTGAACCTGTACAGCGCCTACTAACTTGCCGTTACGTTCGTTCACTACCATACCAATCACACCTTGAGTACCGCGCCCTTTGGTTGGGAACTCAGATGTCAATGTACGCTTACCAAACCCGTTAACACTCACCGTTAGGATAGTGCCTTCGTCTTCAGGGATAATTAATGAAATCACTTGCTGATCATCAATCAACTTAATACCACGTACACCTCGTGCCGTACGCCCCATTGAGCGCACATTTTCTTCGGCGAAGCGGACGGTTTTACCACCATCACTGATCATTAATATATCTTTGCTGCCATCAGTAATCGCGGCAGCCATTAAGTTATCGCCTTCGTCGATTTCAAGGGCGATAAGGCCACTTGAACGCTGACGGGCAAAAGCCGTTAATGCAGTCTTTTTAACGATGCCTTTTGCAGTGGCCATGAAAATATAATGACCTTCGGTATATTCACGTATGGGCAATATAGTGGTAATACGCTCATCTGCATCAAGTGGTAACAGGTTAATGATTGGACGACCACGACTTTGACGACTGGCCACTGGCACATCATATACTTGCAACCAATACACTTTGCCGCGGTTACTGAAACACAAGATCGTATCGTGAGTACTGGCTATAAGCAGGTGCTCTATGAA
>JAPYOO010000103.1:0-2868 GCA_029938135.1 Bermanella sp.
AAATAGAGGCGCCCTATATGATAAAAAGGAATGACAGGTATACATGTGGATTCTTGAGCGTCTAAAGAGGGCCTTTAATTTGGCTATAATAAAAGGCAGTGTGGAAGTTGTGTAAATAAATATTAGGGGGTGAGTGCATCAAGGCGGCTATCTTTTGCATGATCATATTATTGCTAACCAACAAGGCACTTTCTCGGGAAATAATAGTGGTGCGTGGTAATGACAATTACCCCCCCTATGAAATGAACGTAGATGGTCAATTGGTGGGGTTTCATATTGATTTAATTACGCAGGTGGCTAAGACGTTAGATATACGTGTGCGGTTTGAAAGTTACCCGTGGAAGCGTGCTATTTATATGGTGAGGGAAGGCTTAGTCGATGCCATTAGTTTTATTAGTGAAAACGAGCATAGGTCCGAGTTTGTAATTTTCACGCCGGGCAATGAACTGTCTGTTGCTAATATTGCTTTAGTCGTCTTAAACTCTAAAAAAAGCACATTCAATTTTAATGGCCACAATCTAAAAACGTTAAGCCATTTCACCTTTGGTCATAACTTGGGTTTTAGTTATGGTGACTTTTATGATAAATCTAAACTGAATAAAAAAACGTATAATACCTATGATCAATTGTTTTCGAATTTAAGGCTTGAGCGCATTGATTTGGCGTTAGTGGATTATGATGCGTTTGAGCATTTTAAAATGAGCGCGCAAGGTATTACTCATAAACTCGTCGCGCTGGATAAAAAAGTGGCCATAGCCAATTATATTGCATTCTCAAAGAAGATGAAGCTGCACAAATTATCGGCTCAATTTTCAAAGGCCATGTTAGAGTATAAAAAAAGTGAGGATTTCCTTGTGCTCATAAAAAAATATAAACTTGAGGTCTCAAAGGTCTCTAATTTCCCTCTTTAAATTTAGGATATTGGTCGCGAATATCATGCCACGATGCCTTTGAATCAGTATAGATGTGGTATTTATTGTCACACGTAAATGAGGTCTCAATGGTGCCCATGCGTAAACGTGTAATATCCGGGAGGTCGCTTCTGGCACTGTATAACGGACTGCCACAATGTGAGCAAAAAGCGCGGACTTTTATCGGGTTACTTTTAAATTCAGTTATAAATTGAGTGCCACTAAAGGTTAACTGTTTAGTATTAACGGGGGAGTTCGTGGCAAAGGCGCCGCCCTGTGCTTTACGGCACTGCGAACAATGGCACTGGGCAATCTCAGTTATCACACCTTTGTAGGTGTAGCTAACTTTTCCACACAAACAACTTCCCTTAATCATGACGTATCCCTGTTGATGAAATTGAGCTCGCTAAGCATAAGGGCGCCTCTATTAATTGTCCATCCCCCTTATAACAGTCACTCACTAAGGTCACGACTTACATCACAGATAGATGCCTGTTTAAAATAGTTGCTATATAATAAAGGCTTCAATTTACTCTGGCCATGATATGTCGCATTATCAAAATGAAATAAAAAATGCAGTCCGCACAGTACAAAACTGGCCAAGTGAGGGGGTGATGTTTCGGGACATTATGCCGTTACTGCAAGACCCTAAAATATTTAGGAAAATAATAGACAGTTTTGTACATCGATATCAGGGTGAAAACATAGACGCCATTGCCGCGGTAGATGCTAGGGGTTTTATTTTAGGTGCGCCTTTGGCGTATGAGTTGGGCATAAGTTTGGTGCCGGTGCGAAAAAAAGGAAAACTGCCATTTGATACGGTTTGTCAAAGCTACCAGCTTGAATATGGCCAAGCCGAAATAGAATTACATACCGACGCCTTTAGTGAGGGCGATCGGGTATTATTAATTGATGATCTAATCGCCACTGGTGGCACGATGTTAGCCGCTTGTGAATTAGTCAATCGTTTAAAGGCGCAGGTAGTAGAAGTGGCTGCGATCATTGATTTACCTGATTTAAAAGGCAGTGAAAAACTTAAAACCCAAGGTTTTGATGTGTATGCCATTTGTGAGTTTGACGGGCTTTAATTAGCCCCGCCAAAAGTGAACGTTGGAAGTAGATTGGTCTATTCCTGCTGGTGCATCATGCCTTTAAGCAATAGCGTAAACGCCTGCACTTTGGGGCTACGGTGAATGTCCCTATGGGTGACTAACCACAAGTCATTATCCCACTCTTTAGGTGGTGCCAGTAACGGCAGTAAACCTACCTTTTCCTTCGCAAATAGACACCCCACGCACACGATACCCAAGCCGTGAACCGCAGCATCCATCATCGAAGTAAAGTCGGTGCCACGAAAATTAATCTGTGATTTATCTACGGTTTTATTTAACCACTGCATCATGGGGATATTGTTCAGGGGGGAAATACTGCCTATAAATTTGTGTCCTTGGGTGTGATTAAGGGATTTAAGGCCACCGTATTCATCTATATAGCTTTGGCTGGCATACAAAGTGGATTTGTTTTTTTGTAACAACTGCACCACATAATCTGGGTCCTTGGGCTTTGCACCCGGACGCACACTCACATGGGCTTCACCATATTCTAATTTAAAAATACGGCTATCACTGGCCAACTCTACCTGTATGTGAGGATGCATTTTATTAAAGCGCGCAATAATGGGCATTAAAATAGGCGACATGCTGGAAACGGTGGTTATCACTAGTGTGCCCGATAGTTGATCATCCTGCCCAGCCAGTTTGCCCAGCATTCTATCGAAGCGCTCTTGGGTTTGTTGAGCCTCTTGAAACAAGACCTTGCCCGCCTCCGTCACGCTATAACCACGAGCATGCCGGTGAAACAGCTTACAGTCTAAACGGCTCTCTAGGGCGTCTACATGGCGTAATACCGTGGAGTGGTGCACGTTTAACTGGCCCGCCGCCGCCGACAAGGTCCCCAG
>JAPYOO010000103.1:2968-12494 GCA_029938135.1 Bermanella sp.
TGCACATAAGCTTTGCATTTATTCTGTTTTTGTTCAAATTAATAGGGTGCACAATGGCTTCATTAGTTACTCATACCCAATTAAAGGAAGTCATCATGGATCAAGTCACTCAAGCCCAGCCGCACATCATCGCCTTTGCCGGTAGCCTGCGTAAGGATTCTTGGAACAAGCAATTGGTCAAGGCGGCAGCTCAAGCAGCGGAAGAACAGGGCGCCCGCGTCACTGTGATAGACCTTGCGGACTACCCATTACCCATCTTTGATGAAGACCTAGAAAAGCAGGCTCCCGTGGCGGCTTTGAATGATTTACGCGGTTTATTTGCCAGCGCACAAGGGGTGTTAATTGCCAGCCCAGAATACAACGGCTCGTTGTCGTCAGTGCTTAAAAACACCCTAGATTGGTTATCACGTCCATCACAAGACGACAGCTTCCAGCCCGTTTATGGACAATTAACCGCAGGTATTATGGCGGCGTCCCCTGGTGGATTAGGCGGCATACGTGGCTTGAATCACTTACGTGATGTATTAACCAGCGTGGGCAGCTTAGTGGTACCGGCTCAGGTAGCGGTGCCGGCATCTTATGAAGCATTTGATGAAGACGGCAATATTAAAAATGCCGCATTAAAGGATCGTGTGGCTGCCATGGTTGGACAAGTGCTTAAACACGTACACATTGAAACATAGACTATTTATTAACATAACAAGTTACAGGGGCAAGTGATGAATACAGCGATAACAGATAAATACTCTAAGACCATGCGAGTTTTACACTGGTTGACGGCCATGATTATCATGACGCTATTAGCGGTGGGATTTTATATGGCGGGCATCGACCCCGATGCCAGTGATAAATATGACCTCTATCCCTACCATAAGGCCTTTGGCATGATCGCGTTATTATTGGTATTGGTGCGTTTACCCGTTCGGTTTAAAAGCGACATCCCCCAACCTTTAATTGGGCTTAAAAAGTGGGAGCAACATTTATCGCACTTAGTACATATTGGTTTGTATGCGGCCATGTTGTCCATGACGGTGTCGGGTTATTTCATGAACAGCACGTTCCCTTATGTAACTGGGGTCGATATGTTTGGATTATTTAGTGTGCCCGATATTACCCCTAAGAGTGAATACTGGAATGGAATTTGTCATGAAATTCACAGTTTTACAGCTTGGGCATTTTTAGTGTTATTAACCTTGCACTTAGCCGGAGTAGCCAAACACCGATTAATGGATGATAAAGAAAACGATGTATTGCCTCGTATGATGTAGTTAGGGGTAAATTACCTCTAAAAAAGTATCACAAAATGGTCACAGTGTTGTTCAGCGTTGTGATTGTTTTGTGATACTTCTAGGGATAACAACTTTTATAACTATTTTTTAGACTCTTTATTAAAAAACAGAATTGTTAATCATTCTTCAGGAACTTTTTAAACCCTCCCCAGTCACAATGAGTTAATGCCTTGCCTGGATATACCATTGACTTTTTTTCGCTCCCTACAGTTTCAGTTTGCCCTGGGCATGACCGCTATGCTGGCCTTAGTGTTATTACTAATTAGCTTATTTTATTTGCATCAAAAAGAAGTTCAAAGCCAGCAGCAGTTTACAACAGTTTTAAAAGCCTCTTCTGACAATATTGATCAGCTGTATAAAACAGCGATTAACTATACGCAAAATGCACCGCGTAATTTTGAAAACTATCAACGAGACATATCGTTAACCTACAAAGCGTTCAGTAAAGATTTGTCGGCGATTTCGGATTTACATCTGCAGTTGAAAAAATTATTAGAAAATAATGCACCACTTTGGTTATTCGAAAACCATGTGCCCGCGATGGCCAATAATTATCAACAATTGTGTGATCAAAGTTTAGCAAATTATCAAACCTCCATCGGGGATGATAAAAGCGAGCCACGGCTTGAATGGGCGGCGGGCAGTTTAGTGAAGGATTTGCCTATGATGAGTGAAGCACTTAGTAAATTTACCCGTGAGCAATCAGTGTCATCCCAGCAAAACCTTAACCTATTGCAGTACGCAATGATGTGGTCGGCATTTTTGTTATTGCTAAGCTTGGCAATGGGCTCGGTATGGTTTTACATGCGCATTATTCGTCGCACACGCACCATTAAACAGGCGTGTGAAAAAGTAGCCAAGGGAGACTTTGGCGCTCAAATTAATCATCAGGCAAAAGATGAGTTGGGCTCCTTATCCGATGCGTTCAACCTTATGTCCAGTCAAACTCATATGGTATCCAAGCTAATTAATGACTTACACAGCGCACAAAGCATTGAACAAGCATTGAAAGTTTTTTGGCAGGCCAGTAAACCGTATTTAGGCATTAACTGGGCGGGTTTTTTAGAAGTGAATGAATTCAGCCAAAAAGCAAAACTGCTGGCTGATAATTCTGGTATTACCCATGTGCACACTGAACTAGACTTAACGAGCAATGCTTTTGGTGTGCAGATGTTGGCACATGTAAAAAAATCAAAGGTGTTAGTCATTAAAGATGTAAATCAATACCGTATTAGCAACGGCAATAGCCGCTTCTTAAGGGATTTACATCGCACTACGCTTGCTAAAAACCTGTATGTATTTCCGTTAAATCATCATCAACAATGGCACGGAGCCATTATGGTGGCCCACCCCAGTGGAGAACTCACAGAGACACAACTGGCATTGTTAGAGAAAACATCGGCCTGGATGGCCCAGCATTTCTCACGCCTTATGAGTGAGAGAATAACAAACGCCAGTTCGGCTTAAAGAGGGTCTAAGTCGGCAGGATAAACCACCTTTTTATTATGGAAAAAGTGCGTCAAGGCTTCTATCCTATAGAATGCTCTGGCGCAAAACGGGCACTTTTAGATAGGGTAAAATGTCATAAATAGCGTATGTGAGTAGAAAATTGAATGAAATGTATCTTCTGTGACGCTAACATCTTAAATTCCGCCGAACATCTAGGGCAGCCAATCACGTTGCCCAGCCGTGGCGTAGCTCACTCATATTGTGCCGAAAAAGACTTAATAGAGCGTCGTGTATTTTGCAATATTCATTTAAGTGAATTACCACTGAACGATTTGTATGAACTTAGAGAGTTGGCATTGACCGAAATTAATGTGCGAGAAGGAAGCGGCGGCGATGAAGTGGACCTTTTCTAGATCGTATACACAGCGTTAAACCCCTATCGTTGCCGCTACCCGTAATACCAATGCCGCTCATGGCAATTCAGTACTAATATAAGGCGGGATGATCTTCAAGCCTAAGTGGTGAAAGGCAGGCAATCACCTATTCTTTAAAGGGTGGAATAGGATTAGATTTCCCTATTTCTAGGTACGTTTTCCATTACCGTTTGAGATATAACATGGTGCGTTTGTTATTGGTGTGCTGCGCCACGTTGTTGGGCATGGCAAATGGTCAGGCTCAGCAGGTATTCCAAGTGGGCATTCACAGCTCCCTTGAAAAATACCGGCCAGAAAAAGTACAACAAATAAAACAGGCGTTGGCCAGTACCGGTTTACAGTTTGAGTATTTGGTATTGCCTAACGAACGTACCCTGCGCATGGCTTCATATGGCAACCTAGCCATAGACATGTATCGGCAGCCGTTGGCCATGAAAGCCCATAAGGACATGGTGCAGGTGCCAACCGCTGTGGATAAAGTAGAGTTTTGGTTATATACCCATCCAAGTACACCGAACCTATGTAATAAGGAAGCCTTTAGCCAACAGGATGTGGCTGGGGTGTTGGGCATTCATTGGTTTAAAAATTACATCTATCCCAAGTTTAAACATCACCAAGTGGTGAGTCAGTTTTCACAGGCTTTTAAATTGGTAGCGAGTGGTCGAGTGGGTTTGAGCTTGTTAACCCGAGTAGGCATTGAGCAGGAAGTTAATAAGTCAGGGATGCAGGTGAAAATCTGTGGCAGCGAGCCTTTTTTAACGATTAATATGTACAGTTATGTGCATAACGATTTTTTCTGGCTCATTCCACATATAACCAAGGCCTATGAAAAACACTTTAGCGATTAAGGCCAATTAACCCACGCTTCGATAACACCAAACATGCTTTTTATAAGCTCTATAACCACAGTTTTCTAGTGTGTTCTCACTTGCTATTCTCCAGCTCCCTCCTAGGCTTATGCTAACAGTGGTTAAACAGCCGTCCACTTTTTCGGTAGGATTCACCATGACGCTTCATTCGATTTTTATCGCTACTATATTGTGTTTGTGTACCCTTGCAGTACAGGGCAAACCTCTGGTGGTGGGTATTTCTACTTGGAATCATTATCCAACGTCAGTAGCGGGATTTAAGCAGTCTTTAACCTTAAAAGGGCTGATTGAAGGAAAAGACGTTATTTACCTAGAAAGGTCAGCCGAGGCGAATAAAGATAAACAGCGAGAAATAGCCGAGCTCTTTAAAGCCAAGAAAGTAGACCTTGTTTATTCGTTGACGACCTCAGGTACTGTCATTATAAAACAGGTGATGCCAGAAACCACGCCCATTGTGTTTTCCATAGTGACCTATCCAGCCGATGCAGGCTTGATCGAATCCATGGAGTATTCGGCCAATAACCTAGTGGGTACCAGCAACTATGTGCCTGAAAAATTCTTTCATAAAATTATTGAAGGGGTTTTTCCCCATGCCAAGTCGGTACTGATTTTTCATCGCTACGCTGAGCCAAACTCAAAAATTCAAGCCGTTAACCTAAAACGCTTAATCAAAAAAACAGGTGCGGACGTTAAGATTGTTTCGGCAAAGTCCCTTGAAGATTTAAACAATAAAGCCAAAAAATACATTGATAAGTTGTCCCCTGAAGTTTTGGTGACCACCACCGATACACTGATGCAAAATGGCGGAGAGCAGGTTCTAATCAAGTTGGCAAAAAAGTATAAATTAGCCATTTTAAGTTCCAATAAGTCAGGCATAGAATTGGGGGCCACATTAGGGCCTGTGGCCGACTTTAAAATATTGGGCAGTATGTCGGGCCTAATGGCAGTTGAAATCCTTAAAGAATCCACGTTACCCTCACATATTGCCTCAAAGTATATGCAGCCACCTTTAATATTAGTGAATAAAACAGCGCAAAAAAAACTCTCTATTTCTATTCCTGAACATTTTAAAAATGTGAGATATGTGGATTAAGTCTCAACTTAGTCTTACTGCTAAACTACTGGTAAGTACTGGCTTTGCACTTATGGTGATAGTGGCCATGGCTGCACTATTGGCCGATTATTCGCTGCAAAAAATTCTGCTCACACAAATTGATAAAACCTTTAGTAGCCAGCTTCACGGTACCGTTCAAAAAATAAAAGATGAAATTCAGCACAGTAAAAATATTACGCAGGTTTTGGCCAGTAACCCGCTTATTCGTGAAGCGTTAGATAAAGACGAAAGCCGCGGCATGAACAGTCATTTAAATACAATTATATCGTCTTACCCTGAGCTAAATTACTTATTATTAGTAGACGAATCTGAAGATGTCTTTGCCGTAAATACCATTAACCACCAAAAGAAAAAGATTCCGTCGGAAAACATATTAGCCGAGACCATCACCGAACATACCTTATACATCCCTTTACCTAAGAGCCAGATACAAAACAGCAAACCTGGAGTGGATGATTTTTTAGAGGTGTTAGAACTGCCACCTAGTCTAAGTATGTGGGTGGTGGCACCCATACTGGTGCGCGGACACGCTAAAGGCTGGCTGGTGATGTCGTTACAGTGGCAAGCTATGATCTCACAGTTATTAAGCGAACAGGAAACCGCGCTTAAGCGTCAAGGTTACGCCCTGCATGGCATAGCGATTTTAAATCAAAGAGATGAAAGTGTTTTGGGGCGTTATCAACCATCTGAAAATTATTTTGAGCGCAGCAGTGAGTTGCAGATGGGAGGGGTGCAGTACAAATTAACGATTCAATATAAAAACACACAAATTATTGATCTATTAAACTCACAGAGAAAAAAATTAGTGTTGCTTGTGGTGCCGTTATTCGTATTTATTATGGTGGCATTTTATTACTTATTGCGCAGTCAGATATTAAATCGTATTAGAGTTTTATCCATCGCCACTGAAAAATTTTATAACAACGACTTAAAGTACCGTGTGGAGGTGGAAGGCACGGACGAGATTTCCGGATTGATGCAAGCCTTTAATCAAATGGGCAAACAAATCTATAAATCACAAAAGAATTTAGAACAAAAAGTAGACCAGCGCACCGAGCAAATAAGCCAAGTAAACGTGGAGCTGACGCAAGCGGTGAGTGATGCCAAACAAGCCAGCCAAGCCAAGAGTGAATTTTTAGCCAGTATGAGTCATGAAATACGCACTCCCATGAACGGAGTATTGGGCATGCTGGGCTTATTGATGAAGGGGCAATTAACCAAAGAACAAAGGCACAAAGCTGCGGTGGCTAACTCCAGCGCCCAATCATTATTGTCTTTAATAAATGATATTTTAGATTTTTCTAAAATAGAGGCAGGCAAGCTGGAATTAGAAGCCATAGACTTTAACTTAAGACAATTATTGAGCGAATTTACTGAGGCAATGGCCTTACGTGCCCACGAAAAACAACTCGAAGTGATATTGGATATTAGCGGCGTAGATGTGTCACTGGTACGCGGTGACCCTGGGCGATTACGGCAAATTTTAACAAACTTAGTGGGTAACGCCATAAAGTTTACCAGTGAGGGTGAAGTTGTTATTCGTGCCAGCATCAAAAAGGCAGGGGAGTTAGGTTTAATATTTACCTGTGTGGTGAAAGACAGTGGTATAGGCATCCCGGAGGACAAGATAAACACGTTGTTTGAGCAGTTTACCCAAGTAGATGCGTCTACTACTCGGCATTTTGGAGGCACAGGCTTAGGGTTGTCTATTGCAAAAAAAATGTGTGAATTAATGGGCGGCAGTATCAGTGTGCTTAGCAAGGCGGGTGAGGGCAGCAGCTTTGAGTTTAGCGTTTTATTACAGATGAATATTCATAGCATGCAAGTATTACCGCACAAAGACCTGAGTGGTTTGAGGTTGTTGGTGGTAGATGATAACGAAACCAATTTAGAGGTGATTACCGCCCAACTGGAGTCATGGGGAGCACAAGTAACCGAAGCTGCCAGTGGTGAGGCAGCTTTATCACTATTGCATATGTTTCATAAGCAAAAAAATCCGCCGTTTGATGTGGCGTTTTTAGATATGCAAATGCCGGGAATGGACGGGGCTCAGTTAGGGCAAAAGATTAAACAAGACAAGCGCTTTGAAGCGTTGAAGTTGGTGATGATGACATCATCCTTTGATAACGGCGGGGATGCGGAATATTTTTCAAGCCTAGGTTTTAGCGCCTATTTTTCAAAACCGGTAACCTCATCTGACATACTGGATGCATTAACGGTGGTGGCCTCAGGGGGCGACGTATTAGCGCAAGCTAAGCCATTAGTAACCCATAACTATCTTAAAACGTTCAGTAAACCCATAGTCGTGCCGTCACTAACTTCATTAAGTAAAATACTGTTGGTGGAGGACAATCTGATCAACCAGGAGGTGGCCATATCCATATTAGAGGATTTAGGGTATGAGCAAGTTGAGGTGGCTGAGAATGGAAAAGTAGCCATCGCTATGCTTAAAGACACCCCCAGCTTTAATCTTGTGTTGATGGATTGCCAAATGCCGGTAATGGATGGTTACGAGGCTAGCAAAAAGATCCGTGCTGGAGCAAGCGGTGATGTCATGGTGAATATACCCATAATAGCCATGACCGCAAATGCCATGAAAGAGGATAAAGAAAAATGCCTCATGGCGGGTATGTCAGATTACCTCAGTAAACCTATTAACCCAGAGAAACTTAAGGCCACCATAGTCCACTGGCAGAAGAAGTCAGAATCATGATAGCCGTAAATGGAGCTGCGAACTTTTAAGCAACCCACAGAAGTTTAAGACAATATAGCTGCCCAGTGTGCAGCCCGATAACATCATATTCAAAACGCTCACGTCGTTAAATGCCATAACCCACCGATGTTATGGCAGCTATCACCAAAGTCATAACAAATGACGACCAAGGTGGATTACTGCTGCCTGAGTGAAAAACATACACTACAGGTTACTCATTCTACTTAGGTTTAGCCCATGGCTCAGGCCCCTTTCAAAGCAAGCTTTCCATTCATAGCCCTGCTATTGGCCAGCCACAGCTACGCCAATAGCCAGTGTCTTAGTGATAATTTTGCCCAAGCCGGTGATTGGCAGGTACTGAGCTCACAAGGGTTTCAACCCACGGTGAATACGATCAATGAAGAGCGTCGTCTGCGCCTCACGTCAACCGACATAAACTTGTCCACCGGAGTGGTATTTAAAGCCCCTATTAACAGTGATCAGGATGTAAATATTAGCTTCACAGCATACGCTTACGGCGGGGCTTGGGGACAAGATCCACGCCAGGGTGATGGCATGAGCCTAGTATTGTCCGATGCCAGTGTGACACCGGCTTTGGGCGCGTATGGCGGCTCGTTAGGGTACGCCCCCATGCAATCGGGTGCCGTTTATAAACCGGGTTTTAGCGGAGGTTGGTTAGCCATAGGGTTGGATGATTATGGTAACTTCTCAACACCCATTGAGGGGCGCACTGGCGGCCCAGGCCAGCGCCGTAACTCAGTAGCCGTACGTGGCAATGGCGGCGGCTTTAGCGGCTATGAATACCTAGCAGGCACTCAATCCCTTACCCCTACCCTAGAAAACAATAGCCAAGGCCATCAGTACCAAGTGTCATTAACGGCTCAAGGTGTACTCACCATTAAACGTGATGCAGGCGCGGGTTTTGAAACCTTAATCAATGAATTAGATGTAAGCGCGCAAAACGCACTAAAACCCGAAGCATTTCGAATTAGCTTTGTGGGAGCCAATGGCGGTGCCACCAATATTCACGAAATATCTCACGTAAGCATTGTGAGCGACAGTTGCGCATTGGCACCAGCCGTAATGACCCACGATACCAGTGCCGCCATTGATGCTGACAATATGCGTTTCAGTGTGGAATTAGATCGTGTTTTAGAAGTCGGTGAGCAAGCCAGCTTTAGCTATCAAACCATGAACAAAACCGCCCAAAGTGATCATGAATATCTTGCTCAAAGCGGCATATTGAATTTTACGGCAGGCGATAAAGTGAAATATGTGGATGTGACGTTATTAGATATGGACGAAACCGACATGGGCAAGCAGTTTTACCTGCGTTTAAGCGACTATGTTTTTAATGGGCAAGCACAAGGTTTGCTTCAACCTACTTTACTGGCTTTGTTGTTAAGCAATGACACCGACAGTGATGGGGTGAAAGATACATTAGATCAAGACCCTACAAACCCTAATAGCGACAGCGATAATGACCAAGTAAGCGATATAAATGAAAAAAATAACGGCAGTGACCCGTTAGATGCCTGCAGTCCCAATAAAGCCGCCGGCCAATGTGATTTAGATGGTGATGGTATTCGCAACGAAATAGACACCGATGACGATGGTGATGGCCGTACTGACGAAGACGAATTAATCCAAGGCACAGA
>JAPYOO010000438.1 GCA_029938135.1 Bermanella sp.
TCCGCCATTATTGCCACTAAGGGTAATCCAGACTGCCATATAATTTTGCGCGGTGGTAAACAGCCTAATTACAGTGCAAGTGATGTAGCAGACGTGAAGGCCGGTTTAGATAAAGCGGGTTTAGCGGAAAACGTCATGATTGATTTCAGCCATGCCAACAGCCTAAAGCAGTTTAAAAAACAAATGGACGTAAGTACGGATGTTAGTACGCAAATAAGCAATGGTGAGCAGGCTATCTTTGGCGTGATGGTAGAAAGCCATTTAGTGGAAGGGCGACAAGACCTAGTAAACGGTAAAGCAGCCACTTATGGGCAAAGCGTAACCGATGCGTGTATTGGTTGGCCAGATAGTGAGGCCTTGTTAGAGCAATTGTCGGGTGCGGTAAGTGCGCGACGCGGTTAAACGGCTGAGCCAGTAGGCAATCAGCGAATGAGACACTAGGTGCAAGGCTACAACTTTAAGTTGGGGCTGCTGTTTATTTCTATCGCGGTGGCCTTTTGGGGAGTATTGCCCACTGCGTTAAAACTAACCGCCAACTTCATCGATCCCATCAGTCTTACGTGGTTACGTTTTATCGTGGCCTTTGCCGTGAGCCTGCTTTTACAAAAGTGGGCGGGCAACTTAAACCAATTTAAAGTGTTAAGCATGAAACAATGGGGCGCGTTGCTGTTGGTGGCGTCCTTGTTATTGGTTAATTATAATTCGTTTGTGTATAGCTTAGATTTCTTGGCACCCTCGGCTGCTCAGTTAAACTTTCAAACCGCGCCATTTTTTCTCGCCTTTGGTGGTATCCTTTTTTTTAAAGAAAGATTAAGTGCATTGCAGTTATTGTGTTTTGCAACGCTTGCCCTAGGCATGATGCTCTTTTTTCAGCCCCTCTTACAATTCGCTGATATGTCTGACCACGTTTGGACGGGCGTCATTATTATCCAAATTTCGGCGTTATCTTGGTCTTGTTATGCTTTGTTGCAACGCTCTTTAATTGCCTATATTTCGCCGGGCAATATCTTATTGTTTGTATACGGTTTTGGCTTAATCGTCATGACGCCATTCACCCACTTTGAAAAGTTCTCCAGTCTTGATAATAGCGACTGGCAGGTGGTGATGTTTTGCGCGTTTAATACGCTAGTGGCCTACGGCTGCTTTGCGCAGTCCATGAAGTATTGGCCCACCATTAAAGTGGGCGCCATGATCGCCTTAACGCCCGTTATAAGCTTTATAAGCACCTTTGTGGTGGTGAGTTTGGGCTGGTGGCCTAATGATATTAGCTCGTCTAACATGGGCCTGTTGACTGGGCTGGGGATCGTTTTGGTAGTGGCTTCTGTATTTGGTGTGCAATTGTTACCTGGCAAAGCTCAACAAGATCGGTAATATCGGCCAGATTTAACCTGTTGATATGTTGTTGGGCAACGCATAGTGAGTTTTTTAACTATGTTGTTTTCCATGAGTATTCAACCAGCCAACCCACAACATGCCCAGCCAGCCAGTGCGCTAATACGCCAGTCTGGCCCAGCCGCCTTCGACTATATTTTCGATGCGGCCCATGGCCCAGAGAACCTATGCTTCTTACGCCATGAGTTTCGTAACCCCGGCACTATGTTTAGCTATAAACACCACTGTGTGTATCTGGTAAACAATCAGGTAGTGGCCACGCTGGCCATGTTTGATAAAACCAGTCACGCTAAAACCTTCTGTGCAAATGCACTAGCGATCTTTGTGAATTACGGCTGGCGAGCGATTGTTAAGGGCTTAAAGTTTGAATGGAAACTCGTAAAAGCGCCCAAGAAGGGCTGCTTGTATATAGGGCATATCGCAGTCGACCAACAGCACCAAGGTAAAGGCATTGCCCATCAGCTTATTCAATACGCCAGTGAACAGGCCATTGAGCGAGGTTTTAGTACCTTAAGCTTGGATGTGGCCGCCGACAATCAGCGCGCTCGTGCTTTGTACTTAAGTCTAGGCTTTAAAGAATTGGTGGCTCATAAATCCTACCATGCCAACTTAGATGATCATGTTTATATGGAAAAACCTCTCACTTAACCAATCTTTACTCACACCTTGGTCATGAGGGTGCTACAAGCGCACTGAGATGATTGTCTCTGGCCGTTGAAGTCGATAAACTGTGCTTAACGTATGGATACACATATCTAAGGCATTTCCATGTTT
>JAPYOO010000439.1 GCA_029938135.1 Bermanella sp.
CGATACCGGCCGGTAGTGTGATTAAAATTATGCAGCAAAATAACAGCAAGCAAGAGGGTGGCATGCCAGTGGGTTCTCGCGACAAGGGCGAGCAATTGATAACCCAAGTTATTCAGATTAAAGAAACCCCCGCGCTAGACCTAGTGCCTATTCTACGTCCTATGGTGGCCAAATACGGGCATTTAGCCGGTGTTAAGTCTGCTAACGCACTAATTGTTACCGACCACGCCTCTAATATTCGCCGCATTGAAAAAATCATTCAACGCCTTGATGGTTCAGGTGTATCTGAATTGGAAGTGGTGCAGCTTAAAGAAGCTTGGGTAGGCGATATCGTTAAAATTTTAACCAGCCTAGACCCTGAAAAAGTAAGTGAAGGCGGTAAAAGTAAAGGCGCCAGCGGCGTTGCTGGGCGTATTCGTGTGGTAGCTGATGAACGTGCTAACCGCTTGATATTACGTGGTGAAAAAACTGCACGTGATCGAGTGAGAATTTTAATAGAGACCCTTGATGTAGCCTCTGAATTTTCTGGGAAAGCCTCTGTTATTCGCCTGCAGCATGCCGATGCTAAAGAGTTATCTGAATTACTTAAAAACCTCATGGGCGATGTGAAAGATGAAAAAGGTAAAAATAAAGCCAGCGGTAAGGTGAGTATTTATCCTGACGAAGGTTTGAATGCTCTAGTGATCCGTGCCGAACCTTCGATCATGTCGGAAATAAAAGAAATTGTATCGCAGCTAGATATTCGTCGTGCTCAAGTATTGATTGAGGCGGCTATAGTTGAGGTGACAGGTTCCATAGATGATCGCCTGGGAGTTCAAATGGCCTCGGCCGATGTGGAGGCCATTGAAAATGGCACTAGTACTAAAACGCCTTTATCTGTCACCAATTTTAGTGATGCTGGTAGCAGTATCAGTGATGTAGTAACTGCACTGGCCACCACTGGAGTGCCACCCATTGGTGCTGGCTTTACGCTGGCAGGCGCAAACGGTGACTTTGCTTTTTTAATTCAAGCTCTTGAATCGGTAAGTAATGCAAACTTAGTCAGTACTCCTAGTATCATGACACTGGATAACCAGGAAGCAGAAATTGTAGTGGGTCAAAACGTGCCATTCATTACTGGTACTACCTCAAGTACTTCAAATTCTAACCCTTTTACCACCATCAAGCGCGAAGACATTGGTGTCAGCTTAAAAGTGGTGCCGCATGTGCAGGCGGGCAAATTTATCCGTCTTGAAATACAGCAAAGTACGGAAACGGTAGAGTCGACGGCTGTGGAGGGTCAGGCAGACTTAATCACCAATAAGCGTTCTATCAATACTCAAGTGCTGGCAGAAGACGGCGAAATTATCATGCTGGGTGGTTTGATTCGTGAAGTGGTACAAGAACGTCAAAGTAAAGTTCCCTTATTAGGCGATATTCCATTTTTAGGTTGGTTGTTCCGTTCATCCAGTGAAAGCCATGTTAAGCAAAATTTGATCGTGTTTATTAAAACCACCATTATTCTTAGCAAGGAAGACAATCAGGATATATTGCGTCGTAAATATGATGGAATTTATGAGATTGATTTACATGAAGAAATTGGTGCAGACGCTATTGATGCAAAGCTAGAATCAATCTTTAACTAGTTCATTGAGCTGTAACCAAAAAAGCCTGTCACTTTTTTTATTAAAGGGTGACAGGCTTTTTTGTTATACATGGTTTATTAAAAGTTAAATCACCTTAACGTGAAAACGTTCCAGCATCTTAATAAGTTGAATTAATGGCAAGCCAATCAAAGTATTGGGGTCATTGCCTTCCAATCGTTCAAACAAACTAATACCTAAGCCCTCAGACTTAAAGCTACCCGCACAGTTGTAGGGTTTCTCTTTGTTTAAGTAGTTTTCAATCTGCTCTGCGCTTAACTCTCTAAAGTACACATAAAACGGCTCAACACACTCTTCAAACTGATTCGTGGCCGCGTTGTACACACACAAGCTGGTGTAAAACGTGACAGCTCGACCGCTAGCATTGCTTAATTGCTCAACCGCACCGGCATGGTCACCTGGTTTGCCAATTATTTTTCCGTCTAACGTGGCGCATTGATCGCTGGCGATAATAATAGATTGTGGGTGGCGCACTGCGATGGCCTGCGCTTTTAACTTGGCTAGGCGCTCCACCATAT
>JAPYOO010000440.1 GCA_029938135.1 Bermanella sp.
AAGTTTAGCGCCTATATTGATAGGCCTAATACCCTTTCATTACATTAGGATTATTTTTTGTTGTGCTTTGAATGGTTGGCCAAGCGGCACACTTATCGCTTGGCTATGGCCCATTAATGGCATTTGCGGCTTTTCTCCATTAATACGGCCTGCAAAGATTGCCGACAGGCGTGTGAATTAATGGCATTGACTGACGTATACCGATAAAATCCCCCCTCAAATTATTACCGATCGAGCAGACAGGTGAATGGGCATGAGTCAGAGACTAGAATTACTGGCCCCAGGTGGCAGTGTAGACGCCATAAAAGCCGCTATTGTGGCGGGTGCCAACGCCGTTTATTGTGGCCTAGACACCTTTAATGCCCGTAACCGCGCCACCAATCTTTCCTTTGATAACTTAAACGGCATTGTGCGTTTGGCGCATGAATATCAATGTGAAGTATTTTTAACCCTTAATGTGGTGATTTTAGAACACGAACTGCCTAGCATGGTTAAAGTGCTGAACAAGCTGGTTAATAGCGGCATTGACGGCATCATTGTGCAGGATTTGGGCATGTTTACGCTGGTGAAGGAACACTTCCCCAGCCTAGATATTCACGCGTCTACCCAGATGACCACCCATAACGAAGGGCAAGTGTTGTTTCTGGCCAAAATTGGCGCCAGCCGATTAAACCTGTCTCGTGAATTAAACCTTAGCGAAGTTAAATCGCTCACCACCCTAGCCCATGATCACAACGTGCTGACCGAAGTATTTGTACACGGGGCCTTGTGTATTGCCTTCTCTGGCCAATGTTATTCAAGTTCGGTAAGTGTGGGTAATTCGGGTAACCGCGGCCGCTGCAGCCAAGCGTGTCGTGATGAGTACGAACCCACGGCTATGGGCAACAAATTCCCGCTTAATTTAAAAGATAACTCCGCCTATTTTGATTTACCTGAATTGGTTGATGCAGGGGTTGATTCATTAAAAATTGAAGGCCGCATTAAAGGCGCCAACTATGTTCACACCACCGTGGACAGCTGGCGCAAGCAAATGGATAAGTTTATTGAAACCGGTAAATTACTTGAGGACGATTCTAGTCTTTATAAAGTTTTTAACCGCGACTTCACTAATCTTTTCTTGAAGGGTGATATGACTAAGTCTATGTTCATAGACAATCCAAGAGATCATAGTTTTACCCATGCCAATGAAAAAAGTAATGCTATTTCGGTGGTGCAAATTCACGACACCCAAACGGCCTTAGCCAAAGAGAAAAATGAAATCAGTGCCATGGTAAGTGAAAAAATAAAATACCTAAGCATTGAGAAACGCGCATTAGTCATTTCGTTTTCGGGCACATTAAATGAGCAGTTAACGGTAACCGCCGTGGTAAGTGATAACGCCGCCCAACAACTAGGTGATGCAAAAACGCAAACTTTTACCGTAAAATCTGAACAAAGCTTAATGGCTGCGGGGGAAAAATCGATTGATCAAGCCGCCATAGAGAAACGCTTTAAAAGCTTTAATAATGCTAAATACACGGTTGAATGTTTTGACTTCTCGCAATTAAATGACAATTTAAATATTCCGTTTAAAGAATTAACGGTACTTAAAAACAAACTGGCCTTTTTGTTAAACGACTCGGTAGACTTAATACCGCCAGTGGACGTTTCGCCATTAAAACAACACGCTAAAATTGAAGACACACCTAAGCTGTCTATTTTAATCAGCGACATTAACGACTTACCCTTATGTGATATCACCCAAGCGGACGTTTACTTTAAAATGCCCGAAAGCTTAAAAGTAGATTGCCCTAAACACATTGATCTATTTTTACAAAATCCACGACTTATTCCGTGGTTTCCTGCGGTGTTAATTGGTAAAGACTACAATGAATCGGTAAAACTGTTAGAAGTGGTCAAACCCAAACGCATTGTTAGTAATAACACTGGAGTGGCGTACAAAGCCTTTGAGTTAGGCATAGATTGGATTGCAGGCCCATTTTTAAATACCACTAACTCCTACGCATTAAAAACATTGCAAGATTCGTTAAATTGTAAAGGCGCGTTTATTTCTAATGAAATAAACCACAACCAAATTCGCAACATTAAACGCCCTGAAGGCTTTAAACTCTTGTACAGTATTTACCACCCTATTTTGATGATGACCAGCCG
>JAPYOO010000441.1 GCA_029938135.1 Bermanella sp.
TCGGCCGATGAAAACAACCAGGCTTCAATATTAAATGGTCAATCACTGTATCAGCAGCAATGCGCTGCTTGCCACGGTGATAATGCCGATGGCGAGCCCGATGGTTTAAGCTTGCTAAGCTCACTGCATACTAATGAGTTTGTACCGGTCACGCTAAACACGATGCCTTACGGTAATCCAGGGGCCTGCGACACCCAATGTGCAACTGACATTCAACTCTGGCTAAAGACATTGCATCCCAATCAGGATGATACCGATATTCAAGACGGTGAATTGGACAGTTCTCAAATCCTACCCGCGACACAGCAACGTTTACTATCACGCCTTTACAAGGCATCCATGAATTTAAATTCAACCTTACCCCTAAATAGCTGGATCACAGACGTAACACGCAATGGGCAAGTAGGTTTGAATGAAGCCGTAGACAAAATGCTAAATAAACCCGCTTTCTATGAGCGTTTAAAGGAAATTTATAAACCCTATTTGCACGTCACAAGTACCCCCAGCGGCTCTTATGTGCGTACCTTTGAAGGCGAAGAGGAGTGGTATAAAACCTTCAGCGATAGTTCAAAAGAAAAATATGCACGTGGTGCCACCACCAATGCCTTAAATAATGGCGCCTTAGAGCTTATCTCGTACGTGGCTAAAAATAACCGCCCTTTTACCGAAATATTAACTGCAGATTACATGTTACTTAATTATTTTTCGGCTCGTTTATTGAATCGATTGGGCTCGGTAGATTTTACGCCTATTAACGACGCCCAGTATTCTGACCTTGCCTTCTCTGAAGATGAATACAAGAAAGTAAAAATAGAAGACGTACCCTTGGCTGGAGTGCTAACCAGTCATGCATTTATTCGTAAGTACCCCACCACTGCGACCAACGTGAACCGCCATCGCAGTTATCACGTATTTAAGCAGTTTTTAGATACCGATATTTTTGAAATCAGTGGTAGCCGCGTAGACACCGATGATATCGCCAGTGAAAATCCCACCATGAATAATCCTACCTGTACCGGTTGTCACAATGTAATGGACCCAGTGTCTTCCAGCTTCCGCCATTGGCAGCGTCGTGATGAACGTAACGCCACCCCAAAAAGCTGGGATCAAAGCCAGTTATTGCCCCCGGGTTTTAATGGTGAGGTGATGCCCGAAGATGAAAGTGCGCCTTTGCAATGGCTTACACAGCGTATTACTGCGGACCCTCGTTTCGCCCGTGCCACGGTTAAAACCCTGTTTCAAGCCATTACCGGTCACGCGTTATTAATTAACCCAGACCAAAATGCCAGCCAATTAGCCACCCAAAGGTACAATTACCAGCAAAGTATCATCCAACAAATAGCCGGCGATTTTATAAGCAGTAATTACAACATTAAGCAGCTTATAAAATCATTAATCATGAGTGATTATTTTAACAGTGAAACATTTGTGGGCGGCAGCAGTCAGCTATTACCAAGCGAGCGCCTAACCCGAAAGTTAAAAGCCACTCTAAACGACGACAGCTTTAGCGGCAGCAGTACTCTGTTATCAAGCAATGTATATCAGGGCGATCAAGCCAATGGCATTATGACGTTAATCCAGCAATACACGGCCTCTTATGGCGCGTGCGAGTCTTTAAAACAAGACTTAGCCAAGCTACCTGGTCAGCGCTCTTTGCTGCCTGAATTTAATTGGGAACGTGCACTAGAAGAAGATGGCACCCTAAACCAACAAGCCCACGAAAGCATCAAGCTAAATTTACAAAATCTAATGTGGGTTATGTGGGGTCAATCGGTTGAGCTTGACGATGCAATTTTATTGCAATTATACGACCAGTATTTAGCCATTGTGGCCGCTGGCAACACAGACAGCAGCACCACAAGTTTAAATGGCAACTGTCGATTTAATGACCCTGTTACAGACAAACAGGTTCGCTACGACAATGATTATTTGATTCGGGGTTGGATTGGCATGATGAACATCATGATCGATGACTACCGTTTCTTCTTTGAATAAGCCTGGAGTAATAAAATGAATAGACGTGAATTATTAAAAGCGTTTGGCGGTTTAACTCTAGGTGCCTGCACCTTGTCATTAAGCACCAAAGCTCTAAGCCAAGACAATAATCGCTACTGGGTATTTGTCAGTGCTGGCGGCGGCTGGGACGT
>JAPYOO010000442.1 GCA_029938135.1 Bermanella sp.
ATCATCGTATTCCGTTGACCGCCACCTTCGAAAAGCATATGTCTAAGTACTATGCACCTAAAAACTTTAACTTTTGGTATTTCTTTGGCGTGTTCGCCTTCTTGATGCTAGCTAACCAGATCCTAACGGGTGTTTGGTTGACCATGTCGTTCACGCCTACAGCCGAAGAAGCTTTCTCGTCGGTTGAGTACATTATGCGTGACGTGGAGATGGGTTGGCTGATTCGCTATATGCACTCTACTGGCGCGTCGTTCTTCTTTATTGTTATCTACATGCATATGTTCCGTGGCTTGATGTACGGCTCATACCAGAAGCCTCGTGAGCTTATCTGGATCTTTGGTATGTTTATCTACGTAGCGCTAATGGCAGAAGCCTTCATGGGTTACGTTTTGCCTTGGGGTCAAATGTCTTACTGGGGTGCGCAGGTAATTATTTCCCTGTTTAGTGCTATTCCTATTGTCGGTGATGACTTAGTAACGTGGATTAAAGGTGATTTCTTAATCTCGGGCATTACCTTGAACCGTTTCTTTGCGCTGCATGTTATTGCTTTGCCGTTGGTGATTGTGGCCTTGGTATTCTTGCATATTGTTGCGTTACACGAAGTGGGCTCTAACAACCCAGACGGTGTTGATATTAAGAAATACAAAGATGAAGAAGGTCGGCCATTAGATGGTGTGCCTTTCCACCCTTATTACACTGTGCACGATTTAGTGGGTATTGTGGTGTTCTTGTTTGTATTCTGTTTTGTTATTTTCTTTTGGCCTGAAGGCAATGGTTATTTCCTTGAGCACGCCAACTTTGAAGAAGCTAATGGACTGAAAACACCGGCGCACATTGCCCCTGTTTGGTACTTTGGCGCGTTTTACACAATATTGCGTGTGGTGCCTGATAAGTTATTTGGTGTAATCCTGATGGCGGGTGCGATTGCAATCTTGTTTGTATTGCCTTGGTTAGATAGAAGCCCTGTTAAGTCATGGCGCTATAAGGGTTGGATATCTCGTATTAACCTAGTGATATTTGCCTTGTTCTTTGTATTGCTAACGTTCTTGGGTACTCAGCCGGCAACGGGTGTATATGCAATCTTAGGTAAAATCGCCACCGTTATTTACTTTGGTTGGTTCTTAACCTTGCCGTTTATTTCGGCCAAAGAAAAAACCAAACCCGTTCCAGAAAGGGTGACAGGCTAATGAAAACCTTAATTGCATTTGTATTTGCTATCCTGCCAGCGCTGTCGCTGGCGTCGGGTGGTGGCGTTCATCTTGATGAGATGAAAGTTGACCTAGAAGATAATGCTTCATTGCAGCGTGGCGCAAAATATTTTGCCAACTACTGTATGGGTTGTCACAGCACTAAGTTTGCTCGTTACAATCGAGTGGCGCGTGATCTGGGTATATCTGACGATTTGATGGCCGAAAATCTTGTTTTTAATGAAAGCAAGCTAGGTGGTTTGATGAAAATTGCCATGCGACCAGAAGACTCTAAAAAGTGGTTTGGTGCTACGCCTCCAGATTTAACGTTAGTGGCTCGTGTACGTGGTGCTGATTGGATTTACACATACCTGCGCAGCTTTCATAAAGATGAAAGTCGCCCGTACGGCGTGAACAACACCGTATTTAAGGATGTGGGTATGCCTCATGTGCTTGCAGGTTTACAAGGTATGCAGGCTAAGGGTTGTGCATTGGTAGTGGTGGGCTTTGATCCATTAACTGGCCAAGACATAAAAGAAGACTCTTGTGCTAAAAGCGATCACGACGGCAAGCCTGTTGAAGTGTTGTACCTTGCTGAGAAGGGTTCTTTAGATCCTAAGGCTTACGATAAAGTTGTGGCTGATTTGACGAACTTCTTAGTGTACCAGGCAGAGCCTATGGCACTAGAGCGTCAGCGTCTGGGTTTCTGGGTGCTGTTGTTCTTAGCTATTTTGTTTGTACCTGTTTACTACCTGAACCGTGAGTTCTGGCGTGACATACACTAAAAGTAAGTGCTAATTTGCAGTGAGTTAGTTTGGTTTAATGATTTTTAACCAAGCTACTAATGCAAACGGGAATAAAAGCCCCCCAAGACTCGGTAGTTGATGTATAATCAGCTACCGATTTTTTTTTGTTTTTTTAGGTGAGGAAAACCTTTATGGGTGTTGTCGCCAA
>JAPYOO010000443.1 GCA_029938135.1 Bermanella sp.
AGTTAAACGGGCAGGGTGTTTACAGGGGCGGTGGTGGAAACGTTGGTGTGTGAAAGCGATGTAGGAGAGTCGAGCACATAAAGTGGGCAGATGATGGCTGCCCACTTATTATTTAGCTTGGATTACTTGTTGGCATCAAAGTGCAGCAGCAAGGCTTTTTTGTTGTCGCCCAATAAATTGTTCTGCATGTAATGCAGAACTTCTAATTTACTAAGCTGCTCAACTTCGCCGGCTAGGGTTTGCAATGTATCGAAGTTACTGTTTTCAATATCAATGTCGCTCCACAGACGGCTACTTTTTTCAGAGAGGTTAAGCGGCTTTTTAAGCAGGTTGCTAATTAACCCTTGCTGGTGAGCATTGTATTCTTCTTCTGGCATATCAGTCAGCGTAGTAATAAAACCCTCTAAAAAGGCCTGACTATCACTCATGAGAACATCCGATGGGGTCTTAGGCGACTGTACAATTAACGCAAGTCCACCTTGTTCTAATAACGGGTAAGCGGTCGCAAATACGATGTAACCATGTTCACGCTCGGTACGCATATAGGTGTAATACGAGGCTTTAATGATTTGCGAAATTAAACCTAGGGTGGCGCGCTCTTTACTGCTGGCATCTTGTGCTTGGAAATACAGGGTAAATGCGCTGTCAGCATGATCAGCAATCACCGCTTGAGACGTTAACGCGGTAGCAAGCTGCTTAACGACTTTACGCTTAACACTTACAGGCTGGCTGCCTTTAAGAATCTTATCTTGTACAACCTTACTGCTGTTAAGCAACTGTTGCTCAGTAATATTGCCATGTCCTAACATCACTAAGTGTAATTCTTTAAAGAACATCTCTTTGATGGCCAATACATCGTCACGGGTGGCGTTTTGTGTCGCCTTTAATAGCTGCGCCTCAGTGAAGCTGGGTTGTAGTAACATTTGATTTAACTGACTGATAGTACGACGATAAGGCTTTTGCTTAAGGGCGTTTTCAAATCCACGAATCATTTCTTGTTGGGTTTGCTGCCATTGTTGTGGGTTAGGCTCAAACTCTAAAATAGCGTTAACCACTTTTTCAAGTACCACGTCTTGTTTATCACGGTAGCCATTCAGGCGAATGCCTACACCACGCATATGGCTGTATAAACTGTAATTTTGTCCGGCCAATGATGCGGGATAACTAAAGCTATTTAGGTGGTCATTTAATAGTGATACCCATGCGCTTACCAGTATTTGATTGCGGGCACTTAATTGCGGCAAAGGTGAGCGCATGCTGATAAAAATACTGCTTTGTGGTGCTTTAAAGCTCACATCTTGTAAATGCCAGATGTCTAGGCCGGGTTCTTGTAATACGGCTTGAGGTTTAGCGTTGTTATCACTTTGAGCTTTTAAAATTGAAAAATCATCGCTAATAAATGGGTTGGGGCTAGGTAGCGATAATCCGTCGGCTAATTGGGCGTTTTGCCACTTATTGATCAAGGTCTCTTTTAATGGCGCTGAATTGTAAGGCGCGTTAAACCAGGTTTCATTTTTCTCACCCTTAACACTTGGGGAGACTAAAGTACGTACTACATTTTGAGGGGTAAGTTTATTCAATATTGATTGTATAAGCTCTGGGTCAAAGTCTTCCCATAGAAAGGGCCCTTGTAGAATATCTTCCACCGCATATTCGTGCATGTTCATGCTTAAACCTTGCACTAGGCTTGCAGGGTTCTGCCCTTGTAAAAAGGCAAATTGTGTTTTGGCCAGTTGCTTAAGTTCATCAAATACCCAAGATTCAGCGCCTTTTTGTTGCAGCAATTGAATGTAAGCAAAGACTTGTTCGCTGATTTCGTCTACGTGTGCAAGGCCCGCTTTACTTAAACTAATGTTTAATTGAAAGGCACCGTTGTTGCGCATTTTACTGTGTAAACCGGCACTTAAGCCTTCGCCCCAACCCTTGAGTTTAAGCCAAGCAAGGAGGCTGCCTTCGCCTTCGTGGCCTAAAATGTGGCCCATGTATTGGCTAGGCTTTTTTTGATAAAAGTTTAACGACTGATTGAGCGGAAACGTAAAACTTAAATTATAAAGCTGCTTAACAGGCTGAATTTGCACGTCCAAAGGTAAAGCGGGAATAAGTTCACTTGGGTAGTCAGCAATAATCGATTCACGATTGT
>JAPYOO010000104.1:0-10418 GCA_029938135.1 Bermanella sp.
CTGTCAAAGTTTCAGCCAGACGGACTTGCTGAGGCCGTTCAGGTAAGAGCTAAGCAGTTGTTTGGTTGATTTGATATTCTAACCAACCGATGCTTCACTGGGTCTATTCGGTTAAAGGATTTTCATAAAAGTGTGGGCGGCGATGTTTATTCGGCTAACAAATCAGTAAATTATAAATGTGGGAAAGGAAGCTCTTAGTTTTAAGTTTATTGTGTGTCGCTCGTGGTTAAAACAACTCTATTTCATCACCATCTTCGCCAGACTCGTCCGCGGCGGCTTTTGCAAAATGATGTCTATATATTTCTAGTGCTTCTTCTATGCTGTGTCCTCTTAAAATGTGCTCAAACATAATGCGCTCTGCTTCCATAGTGTAAGAGCCTTTAATGTTCTCTTGCAGCGTATGCCAGCGATCGGGGTTGTAAAGGGAGCTAGGGTCGTTAATGAGCCCTCCTAATTGATCCAAGCTATTGCACACATGTTCAAGTCTTTGGGAAATACGATCATAAAACTGAAAAGCCACCACCGCATCTTGAACATTCTCCTCAAGTGTCATGGCGGTATTTTCAATGACTTCTTGAAAGGTCGAAAGGGTGCCGGGTGTTACTTTTTGAGTTACAGTGCGAATCTTTTTTATGTATTTCGCCATGTGGGTGAAAGACTGTGTAAGCGTATCGACGCTTTGAGCGCCATCCGACATGGAGGACTCAACCTGGGCTACGGCCAAGGCAAGCATCGTTATTGTTTCACGAACCTGACTCCACCCAAGATCTGGATTTGAGGAGCTGGAACCATGTTCCTTAATGCTGTATTGATTGTCAGAATAGGTCACGTGTTAACTTCCGTTTAACATGGGGCGAAGTATAAAGAATTAAAGTTCACAGCCCTTCATTATTAGCATAGCTAACCTTTATTTTTCCGCCTACCAGTGACCTTCGAAATTTCTAAATTAATAGGGGCGCTGTTTGCCCATGCAGTGAGGGTATCTTGATCCAGTATGGGCTGTAGCTGCCCTAATCGATAAGAGTAGATTGTGCTGTAGGTCAGTACACGTTGCACATACTCGCGGGTTTCATCATAAGGGATGCGCTCAATCCAAATATCCAAGTCCCCTGAGTAGCGTTTTAACCAACGATTAACACTGCCAGGGCCTGCATTGTAGGCCGCCGTGGCCAATACCCGATTACCCTTGTAGCGTCTGAGTAATTGTTTTAAGTACAAACTGCCCAATTTAATGTTGTATTCAGGGTCAATAAGGCGCCTTTTTGAATATTTAATGCGTTGTTTGCGACTCACGGATTTTGCGGTGCTGGGCATTAACTGCATAAGCCCAGTGGCACCCACGGGACTTCTCGCGTCATACATAAAAGCACTTTCTTGGCGAGCGACGCCATAGATCCAGTTTTTACTTAAGCGTGTATTACGGGCAGCTTTATCAAATAATCTTTCATGAGCCAATGGAAAGCGCAGTTGTAAGTCATGCCAACTTTTTTGCTTGGCCAATGTGAAAATAGGGCGATCAGACCAGTCTAGACGACCAGCTATGATAGCTAAGGCCTCACGGCCATCGTTATTTAATTTGTCAAAGGCATACTGCCATTCGCGGCGAGCGTCACTAATGCGACCTATATCTAAAAATGCCATGGCGCGCTTAACGGGAGTTTGCATACGTATACGTTGCAATATGGCAGCGGATACATGGGTGGGGTCATGGTTCATGCTGGCACTAATCCCCAATTTTTGGCTGGCTAAGAAACCATAGAAATCACGTTCCAAAGACGCTTTTTGATAAAAGGGCAGGCTTTTATTAGTGCCCGAGCCTAATGATTCCAGCGCACGCGCCTGCCAATATTGCCACCTTGCGGTATCCTTTATTTCAGATTCAGACATCTTGTACAAGTGAGTATACAAGGGCCAATTTTCACTTTTTACCGCGCCGAGTAAAAATTGCTCTTCAAGGTCCGTATCGAGTAATTGGCTTTTTTGGGCCTGCTGGTACCAAAGGTACGCTTCTGGTCCGGAGTGTTTGGCTGCGTAGTTAAGCGCTACTTGCGCAATGCTGTGGGTTTGCTCTTGATTTAAACCAAATAGGAAAGCGTTATTCACTACATCGTAATATTTTTCGGGCTGGTATTTAAGTGCCTTTCTAATCAGAAGGGTGCGTGCTCTTGGCGCTAACGTCAGCAGTCTTTGATCGGTTAATATGTCGGTCGGGCGGCGCCATAAACTGCGTACAATTTGGGCCTGTTTTTTTAAAGGCGAAGATAATTTTTTCTGCAGGAAGCGCACTAACTTATATTGGCGTTTATCCTGAGCAATGAGTAATCGTTGCCAAATAAGGTCTTCACTTAAAAAACCGTGCCGACTCCAATTAGCAAAAACCTTGTCACAGGTCTTAGGCAGTGAAACCCCCATAAGCCACAAAGCTTGACCTTCGACCAATGAATCAAATTGACGATTGGTCGATGCAAGGGCGGTAACTCTGTGGCACCGCAAGCTTAAGTTTTCAGTGGGGCCGATGTAATCTAAAAACAATCGCCATTTTTTTCTGGAAGCTAAGTGCCAAACCCAGCGACGTCGCAATAACCTGGCCGCAGGCTGTCCTTGAAATTCACTGAAAAAGACATCCAATTCTTGAATGGGGGTTTTATAGAAGCTACGGCGTAACTTGCTTGCCTGTAAATAGGGCAGTAGAGGGTGTTTATCCAGTTTGGATACGGTTTTAGTGTACTGGCTCAGTTGGCCTTTTTTGAGTTGTTTTTCGGCTTTTAAGTATTGGTAATGCCCAAGCCCATGGGCGCTGCCCACAAATAATGGGCTCAATAAACCCATTAAGCAGAATATCGAAAGCTGCTTTAACCCCATAGTGATCCCCCCGTCTTGTCTTGAGCATAGCCCATAAAAATTCAAGAGGATCTATCTAGGGGTGAATTCATATAGTCTTTTGTGCTATTAGGGCCGCTTGGCGACGGTCTTTCTTCTGGTCTACTAGTACCAATAAACAAGGCGTCAGCAGCAAGGTCAGTACGGTGGCGAAGGTTAAACCACCCGCGATGGCGGTTGAAAGCTGTGTCCACCATTGAGAACTGGGTGCATCAACCAGAATTTCACGACCAATTAAGTCAATATTCAATTGGTACACCATAGGTATTAACCCACACACCGTAGTAATGGTGGTAAGCAATACTGGTCGTAAGCGTTGCGCCCCCGTCCGTAAGGCTGCATCAACGGCTTCTAGGCCTTCTTTTCGCAGTTGGGAATAAGTATCAATGAGTACGATGTTGTTGTTCACCACCACGCCTGCAAGGGCGATCATGCCAACACCGCTCATAACGATGCCAAAGGGTTCACCACGGATCATTAATCCCATAAAGACACCCGCAAATGATAGAACGATGGCACTTAGTACTAACCCTGCTCGATACAGACTATTAAATTGGGTGACCAATATGGTGACCATCATAAATATGGCCAATAAAAAGGCATTCCCTAGGAAGGCCCCGGTTTTAGCCATTTCTTCGGCATTGCCTTTAAAGCGATAAGACACACCTGCAGGTAACGGATTTTGATCTAAAACGTACTGAATTTGAGCAATTTTGGCGGCATCGTTGACGCCCGTTTGTACTTCGGCCTCGATTATGTAACGTAAGTTACTGCCGGTACGCACAATATTGCCCGTCTTTGGATGAGCCGTTTTAGTGGTAAAGCTACTAATCGGTATCAGCTCTCCTTGATAGCTCACACGCAAGTCATCCATTTGATCTAACGTTCGGTTAGCTGTGGGATAGCGCAGGCGAATATCAAGTTCATCGTCAGCATCATCAGGACGGTAAGATCCAAGATTTAATCCAGACGTAACCATCTTAACTAAGCTGCCCACAGAGCTTACGCTGGCACCAAGGCGGCTAGCAGCTTCACGGTCTACTTCTAGTTCCCACTCAATGCCTTCAAGCGGGCGTGAGTCTTTGATATCTCTTAGCTCGGGGTCTTTGTCTAATTCTTTACGAATTTTATCAACGACCGCAAGCAACGTTTCATTATGTGAGCCATAAATTTCGAGTTGAATAGGAGCCCCTTGTGCTGGTCCGTCTTCTTTAACTTTGGTCTCAATGATCACGCCCGGGATATCTTGAGTGCGTAGACGAATATCCTCAAGAATTTCAACCGCTAAGCGGCGCTGTTGCCAGTCTACTAGCTCTAACTGAATGCGACCCACCAAATCCACCGCGCTTTTACCATCACTGGGAGGCGCGATAAAGCTGGTGGTGTATAACGTTTTTATTTCAGTCATGTCATACATACGTTTTTCAACGTTACGTACGATGTCATCGCGTTCTGATAGCGACAAATTACCGCGGGCGCGTACGTCTACTAAGGCAATTTCGGCATCGACAGAGGGGAAAAACTCCACCCCTTTACCAAGCGAGCCATACAACACAAACGTGGCAATCATAATGGCAAAAACCGACATAAGGGTTTTAAGAGGGTGTTTGATTAACTTACCCATAAGACTCACATATTGCCCGGTAAAGCCGGTCAGTTCGCTAAAGTCACCTCTTTCAGCAGCCTGAATACTGCGCAATGCATCATCATTTATGGCGCCGGGTTTGCCTAACCAAGATCCTAACGCGGGAATGACAATAAGCGCCATGATTAAAGAAGCACTTAGGGTGATCATTACGGTTAAGGGAATGAAACTCATGAAATCGCCCATGGTATCGGGCCAAAACATTAAAGGTAAAAATACGGCTAACGTGGTGGCCGTTGAAGCGATAATAGGCCATGCCATGCGTTTAGAAGCCTCTGCAAAAGCGGCCTTATTGGAGTGTCCCTCGGCCATGCGGCGGTCGGCATACTCCGTCACCACAATAGCGCCATCCACCAGCATGCCAATGCTTAAAATAAGCGCAAATAACACCACCATGTTAAGTGTGTAACCCAGGAAAAACAGCACCATGATGCCCATTAAAAACGAGCCAGGTATGGCCAGTCCCACTAAAAGGGACGACCTTATTCCCAAGGACGCTACAATAATAATCATCACCAAAACCGTGGCAAACAAAACATTGTTAAATAAGTCATCTAAAGTGCGTTCTATTTCTTTAGATTGATCTTGGTTAAACGTGACTTCAATACCTTCGGGCCAGCCGGCTTTTTCTTTGTTCACTAAGGCTTTAACTTCAGCCAATGTTTCGATGATATTACTGCCTAGGCGTTTAGAGACTTCTAGTGCAAGGGCGGGTTTGCCATTAATGCGGGCGCGACTACTGGCATCTTTGTAAGTACGTTGACCATAGGCAATATCCGAGAAACGAACGACCTTGTTGCCATCCACTTTCACCGGCATGGACAAAATGTCCTGAGTGTTTTCAATTAAGCCGGGTACCTTTACCGCAAAACGGCCTGAGCCGGTATCCAGATTGCCGGCGGCTACCAGCTGATTATTATTGTTAAGCAGTGAAAATAGGGCGCCGTGATCAATGTTGTAGCTGTCTAATTTGGCAGGATCGATGATGATCTCGGCCACTTCTTCGCGATCCCCTTGAATTTTGGCTTCTAATACCCCTTTAATACTTTCAATCTTTTCTTGCAGATTTTTTGCCACGGCAAACAGTACTCGCTCATCTACATTACCAGCAAGGCCTACAACCATTACCGGAAAAAGCGATAAGTTAATTTCTTTTACCTTGGGTTCGTCAGTGGCAGAAGGCAGCTCGCCTTTGGCAGCATCTACGGCTTCGCGTACATCGACTAAGGCTTCATCAATGTCTATGTCGGATTGAAACTCTAGCTGGATGGATAGATGGCCTTCACTGGCGGTGGCCGTGATGTCTTTCAGTCCATCTAAAGACTTTAATTCTTTGTGCATAGGTTGATACAAGATACGGTCGGCATCTTCAGGGCTAATGCCCTCATGACGAATGGATACATAAGCTAAAGGTATGCTGACATCTGGGGTGCTTTCTTTAGGGATACTGCTTAATGTGCTTAGACCCACAATCATGGCCAAGCAAAATAACAATATAACCGTGCGGATTCGACTTAACGCGGCATCAATAATAGCATTCATAACTATTTACCATTACTGCTGGCGGCAGCTTCATTAGTCGCTAAGTTTTGTTTCGCGGTGTCGTGTTCATTTAAAATAGGCTCTTTGAAAACAGCGCGGACTTTTTCTCCTGGGCTCACAAAGCTTTGACCCACAACGATTAGATCTACCGGATTAGGTAAACCTGAGACCCATATGCCATTAGATTCTGCTCTCACTAAGGTTACAGGGGCAAATACAACCTGTTGATCTTGTGCCACGTATTTAGCGCCCATCACGCCTTTTTCATTCAAGCTTAAAAGTGCCGGAGTAATAAAGATTGCAGAGGTGCTGCCAAGGGGGACTAAAATGTCCGCAGTTGTTCCGTCGTTTTGACGCTCGCTAGGGTTGGCAATTTCTAACTCAACGGCAAATGTTCTAGAGGCACTACTTGCTTGGCTAGAGACATAACGGATAAAGCCGTTATGTATGTTTTCATCCAGAGTTCGACCTTTTGCTGGGCTACCTTGCTTAAGGTGTATTAGATCTTTTTCGGCGGCATGTGCCTTAATGATAAACGGATTGAAATCCAACAAGCTAATGATGCCGTTACCGCTTTTAAGGTAAGTGCCCAATTCAACTTTGCGATCTTCTAAAATACCCGAAAAAGGCGCACGTACTTGGGTTGCATTCAGCTGAACTTGTAAAGATTTAACCTGAGCCTGTGCTGCAGCCAGTTGAGATTCACTTTGAGCCAGTTTGGTTTCATTTTGAAGGCCCTGTCCCACTAACTTCAAGTTGGCTTTATGTTCTAGCTCTCTTTGTTTTTGCAGTGCCTGGGCCATCTTTAACATCTGAGGTTTGTCTTGAGGGTCAATCTCAATAATGAGCTGGCCTTTCTTTACAAAGTCACCCTCGCGTTTATGGAGCTTAATGACCTTGCCAGATAGTTCACTGGTAAGTGCAACACTACGATTAGGTGCAGTTTGACCATGAATGATGATTTCAGGGGTGACTGATTGTGCATGATAGCGTTCCACCTGTACTGCAAATACGTCGCTAGCAACAGGTTGAACCACAGCTGATTTTTGAGGTTCGGGCTCACTGCTTAGTAAACCGGTTAGCATCCATAGGCTAAGAAGGGCGGTGGCGCCAATTGCTATAAAATGTCCGCGTTCCAGTTGCATAATGTCAGTCCTATTAAGCCATATATCGATGTGCGCAAGGTTATATAAAATAGAGTATTGAAGAAAGCAAATGATTGTCTTATTTACGAGACAATCGACTCTTTGGCCATAATTCACCTGCTATTAGACAGGTTTTAGGCAATATTTTAACACTCAAGAGGCGCTAGAGTAATGGTTTGAGTACTAAGAAAGTGTACCAAGTTGTATCAATGTGAGTGTTTGGCCGCTGATGCTTGAAATGAAGCGAAACTAATGGCTCATTGTGGCGTACAATGCCGCCCAAACATCTCGTGCAAATTTTAAACGTTTTTTGCACGGAACAAACCAGTGATGCCTTCAATTGAAGGGCATCAGAGAATTGAGGTTGGTATGGCAGTTGTCATTCTAGACAGTGTGAGTCTCCATTACGGAGAACAAGTGTTACTGGAGAAGGTAAACTTCACCATTAAAGAAAGAGACCGTTTGTGTCTTGTGGGGCGTAATGGCGCGGGTAAATCATCACTGATTAAACTGCTGCTGAAACAAAATATACCCGATGGCGGTGTTATCCGCATAGATGACGGCATTCGTGTGGCTGAATTACCACAAACCCTACCTGCGGCAGATGAACGTTTGGTAATGGATGTTGTATTAAGCGGTAAAGAGGAAGTGGGTCAGTGGTTACATGAATACCATGAGCTCAGCATGATTGCCACAACCGATGCGCATATGAATAAGCTTGAAAAGCTTCAGAACAATATAGAATCTCAAAATGGTTGGTTATTGCAGCAAAAAGCCGATGCCATCATCGAAAAACTTAATTTGCCCGCTGAGAAAACCATGGCCGAGTTGTCGGGTGGTTGGCGCCGCCGTGTAATGCTTGCACGTGCCTTACTTAGTGAGCCTGATCTTTTGTTATTGGATGAACCGACGAACCATTTGGATATTCCTGCCATTGAATGGCTTGAAGATCAGCTTAAAGATTTCCCAGGTGCGGTTTTGTTCATTACCCACGACAGGGCATTCATGGAACGTGTAGCCAAACAGGTTATCGATTTAGACCGGGGCAGTATCTACCGTTACAATGGCAGCGATTATGAAGGTCTAGCCGCATGGCGCGATAAACGTTTAGAAGATGAAGAAAAAGAAAATGCATTATTCGATAAGCGTCTAGCGGATGAAGAGAAATGGATTCGCCAAGGTGTTAAAGCCCGTCGTACTCGTAACGAAGGCCGAGTTCGCGCATTAAAAGCCATGCGTAATGAGCGTACTGCCCGTGTTGATAAGCAAGGGTCTGCAGACTTCACTATGGATGCCGCCGAAAAATCAGGCAAGCTAGTGTTAGAGACTAAAAATCTTTCTTACTCCTTTGGCGATCAACCCATAGTGAAAGACTTCTCTACGGTAATTCAGCGTGGTGATCGTATTGGTTTGTTGGGCGTGAATGGTTGTGGCAAGAGTACGTTGCTACGTTTGTTCTTGGATCAGCTGCAACCTGAGTCAGGCAGTATTCGTCAAGGCACGAAAATGGAAGTGGCTTATTTTGACCAGCTACGTGGCGAGTTAGACATGGAAAAAACCATTGTCGATAACATTTCCATGGGTGGCGATTTCATTGAGATGGCAAGCGGTCCAAAACACATCATGAGCTACTTGGGTGACTTTTTGTTTACCCCTGCACGTGCACGTACACCCCTAAAAGCATTGTCGGGTGGGGAAGCCAGTCGAGTGATGTTGGCTAAATTGTTCAGCAAACCTTCAAACGTACTAGTACTTGACGAGCCAACTAACGATCTAGATGTAGAAACTTTAGAGATGTTAGAAAACCGCTTGATGGACTATACCGGCACACTGTTAGTCGTAAGTCACGATAGAAGCTTCTTGGATAACGTTGTGACTTCTTTACTTGAATTTGAAGGCAATGGCGTAATCAGTGAGCATGTGGGCGGCTACAGTGAATGGTATGCTCGCGGCCACAGACTTAAAGATGGCGTAGATGACATTACCGATGCGCAACAGGAAAAAGTAGCTGAAAAGAACGCTGAACCTGGCTCGCAGCCCAATAAAAGTAGCAAAAAATTAAGCTACAAATTACAGCGTGAATTAGAGGCGCTACCTCTAGATATAGAAAAACTAGAAGTTAAGCTTGCTGCATTGCAGGAGCAAGCGGGTTCTGGTGATTTTTATAATCAAGATAATGACACGGTAACCCAAGTGCTGGCTGATATAGATCGGGTTCAAGCTGATTTAAATACCACCGAAGAGCGTTGGTTAGAGCTTGAAGCGATGCTGGACGAGGGTTAATCATGACCGGTTTTATCATTGTCTTAGTGGCTATTCTGTCTGTGGTGGGCAGCGTGGTCTGGGTTCGTCCCAGCAAACGGGATGTTAAGCTGGCTGATTGGCGTCAAGAGGCCCGCAAAGCGGGTTTACATGTGAGGCTTGAGGGTCTTGCAGCTGAACCTAAGGAGAGTGGTATTCGTGACGATGTTACCGGTGCAAGCTATTACTTGTATAACCAACAGCCCGATAAAAAGGATGAATTAACTTGGGCCATAGTGAATACACACGGTTGGCTACAAGATAATTTACCCACTAATTGGAGCTGGTATCACCGTGAGGTTGCGATTAACTCAGCGGACTTAAGCAGTCTTATGAGCTCGTTATCGCTGCCCATTAAGGCCATTGAGCGTACGCCTAAATACAGTCGTATTATCTGGGATGAGTCGGGTCTAGAGTTTGATGCCGTGCAACTTAAAGAATTACTGCAAAAAGTGCATGCAATCACTTAACTTGATCTGTCCGTATACCGAACCCTGCCTTTAGTTTCGCTAATGACAGGGTTGCTCGATCATATCTTTAGTTGTTGCATTGGGTTGACGGTTCTCGTTGATTCACCCCGAGTAAATACCTTTTCTTAAAATATCGGTCTTGAGGAATGCCTCTAACTTAGATTGCCTTTGCATAGGCGATCTTAATGAAGGCTATATTTATCTGCTTTGTACTGTCTTTTTCTTGTTGAGCTTATTCTTGTAATAAAGTTATTCAAGCTGTGTACGGCCCCTTTTTGTCAGTCACTTCCTATCAAGAGCATTTAACTCAATACCAGATGGATATTTAAAAGAGCGTTGTCTGTAAAGTAAAGGTGACTATCAAGGCCATTAATAAAGAGTTTTTACTGGCTTTGATGGGAGGCGCGTTGACATGGCATTTGTACCTGGTTTTTA
>JAPYOO010000104.1:10518-12314 GCA_029938135.1 Bermanella sp.
ATGCTCTCTAGGTTTTTGCTGATTCTATTGCCGTAAGAATTAACAATAAACGGAACAGCGTTTTCATTATAATTAGCAACCGATTTCGCAATGAACACCCACTTAACACCCACTTGATCCATAAGCTTATAAACTTGTGGGTTACCCTCGGGCGCTTTTTTAAGTTTCTCTAAAAGTTGGCTGAAAATAATAGCCTGCTGATCCATGCCGCCCTTATTAATGTCAATAGACATGACTTGTCCAAGGCTTGAGGTCGTACGCGCTGCATATTCAGTGGTGAGGGTGCGAATAATTAAGCCCATATCACGGGTGTACTGAGTCCACTGACTTAGAGGCGCCTTTGAGTTGTTGCTTACTTGGGTGTAAAGATTTTTTAAACTATTGTCTAGGGTTATGGCGTTTTTGCCAAAATCATCGACTAAGCGACCGTTTGCGTAACCTTGGGTTAAAAAGTCTTGTTGATTGGTATCCAACAGATCCTTATAAGACTGCCATTCTTTAATCGTGGCTGTCAGTTCCGGTAGTTGTGACGAGGTTGATCCTTTTGCAGTTAGGGTAGCCAGTAGCTTTGTGAACTGTTGGGTACCCGATTTCATTTGACGGCTGTATCTTGAGTCACCCTCAAGGCCACTAAACATGTAGTAGTCACCTAATATTGCATAAGTGATAGTGCGCATTTCATAGATGCTTTTTAGCGAATCACTAGCGCCTGAGCTTGCGGACACTGGGCTACTGACTAAAAACAAGCCTAATAAAAGACTGCTTATAGTTTGTTTCAGGTAGGTTTTTATCATTTTTTATTCCTGAGATTTCATTTTTTATTCTAGAAGGAATTTTGCTGTATACAGTTTGCAAAATTTTTTCAGCAATTTAAAGGCCCTTCGTGGCCTATAGTCATAAAAAGTCTAAGAAATTAGAGTTAATACTCAATTTTTTCGTCGTTTTTGTGACTAATGAAGAAAATACGGCAGGTTTAGTAAGATCTACTATGGTCATAAAGGTCACTAGATTGAGTTTTTTTTGCTCTATTTATTTGATAGAAAGTATGAAACCAAGCTTTTATTTGGCGACATGCGTCTAAATTTTTATAAATAGTTGACTTTTAGTCGGATTTTGACGATTGTTCGTAAACTAAATTCAAACGGGCGTATGAATCGAGCGTATGAATTTACGCTTTTGGCTGATTTCTAGTCAATGCCCACCAGTGCAGAATTGTATAATTGACGTATTAAGTGAAAGGCTTAATGGGTTGCTTATTCGAAACTGCGTTTACTCAAGCTAATATCATAGCGTGGAGATTTGTTGATGATTTACCAAGGTAAAGCCATCACGGTTAAGCTACTCGAAGACGGCATCGCCGAACTAAACTTCGATCTACAGGGCGAATCCGTAAATAAGTTTAATCGTCTTACTTTAGAAGACTTGAATGCAGCTGTTCAATCTCTTCAAGGTAATTCAGATGTTAAAGGTTTAATTGTAACGTCTGCTAAAGACAGCTTCATCGTCGGTGCCGACATTACTGAGTTCGGCGATATGTTCGCCAACGATGAAGAAACTATCGCAGCGGGCATCGCTGAATCAAATGGCGTTTTCAATGCCGTTGAAGACCTGCCTTACCCAACCGTGACTGCCATTAACGGCATCGCACTGGGCGGCGGTTTTGAAATGTGTCTTGCTACTGACTTCCGTATCATGTCAGAGAAAGCCAAAGTGGGTCTGCCTGAAGTTAAGCTGGGTCTAATGCCTGGTTTTGGTGGTACTGTGCGTCTTCCTCGTGTTATCGGTGCCGATAACGC
>JAPYOO010000444.1 GCA_029938135.1 Bermanella sp.
TTAAGTTTTCTTAATGCCATTTTTTTATTGGCCAAGGGTGGTAAATATACCCAGGACTCGGTTTTAACCACCACCGTTCTTTTATCTTGGTAGGCCGGAATATCCAACGCCAGCATTCGAGACATCATATTGTTTGCATCTAATGCGACTAAATATGGCCCCACCGCCCAACACAACTGCTCTTTTACTGCTTTGTGCTGCGGCAATCTCGCTTTCGATTTAGTTTCAGACAGCAACCTAATGGCTTTAGCATCATTTACAGGCACAACCACTGAGTCACTTTGCACAGCAACGGGCGGCTGCGAAAATTGGTAACCCAAGTAAGCTAAGTTTAGAATAACTAAAGAAATGAAAATCCAACGCATATATTTAACTGCAATCTTTATTAAGAAAAATGAACTTTTAAGCCATCTAAAACTAAATCAGCTTCAAATGTAACCGGTGATGATAACAACGAAGTTAAGCGCATCCCATCCCCTCCTGTCACCCAAACACACGCACCAGGCTGATTAGCCCTGTGGCTCTCTAACCAGCAAGCAACCATGTCCTGTATTCCATGATCGACACAGGTCTGAGTATTATTACCCAGAGCACGCCCCAATTGCCAACTGTCTTGCGCCATCACTCGCTGAGTACCACCCAGTAAACTTGTTTTCATCATATTGAAACCTGGGCAAATATATCCCCCAACATGACGCCCAAATTCATCAATCACATCCAAGGTAATAGCCGTACCCGCATCTATAACAATATGTGTTTTATTGGGTTGCTCACTCCAAACAGTCTGCATGGCAAGCCACCGATCAACGCCCATTTTATGTGCGTCTTCATAACTATTGCTAAGCCCAAGATGCGCTACCTGGCTGCTGGCGAATTGAGCCTTTGGAAACAAAGCTAAAATTTTCTCATCTTGCTCACGCCCCACCGAACTTACCCAGACAACCTCTACCACACTTATCCACCAAGGTTCTTGAGCAAGCTCGTCCATTAGGTTTTGGCCAGACTCAAATACACTGTAGTCGTCGCATAGGCGCCATTTGGTGCGTGTATTACCTACATCTAATTCTAAGCGCACGAACCTTCACCTTTAATAACCCTACGCAAACTAACTTCCCCTGCATTAAAGGCTTTTAGGCCATCTGCGGTTTGCAATTGTAATTCGCCTTTTTCATTCACACCATTACATATGCCCTGAATTTCACTGGACGGTAAAATAAGCCTTACTTCTTGCCCCTTAAACGCATCACTGTCATTCCACTCTTGCTGTAAAGGCGCAAAACCCTGCACACTAAATTGTTCAAGTACCTCACATAAATGCTTAACAATATTGGCGGCCATAGCATTGCGAGAAATCGCTGTACCAAGCTGCTTAACCCCGATGGCTTGCTGGTCAATCTTGGTTAAGTCCTTAGCTTGAATATCTAAATTCAAACCAACACCCACAACTACCTGGCAAGCATCACTCATATCACCGGTTAACTCGATAAGAATGCCGCCTAGCTTCGCTCCACTAGCCCCCCCTCCATTTACCAAAATGTCATTGGGCCACTTCAACCCCACATTAGGCACGCCTTGCTCTTTCAGGCTGCGCTGAATAGCCAAACCCACCGCCAAACTTAACCCTTGTATAGCGGCGATGCCTTGGGAGAAAGGCCACAAAACTGAAAAATACAGATTACGTGCAAACGGACTGACCCACTCACGGCCACGACGACCCCGCCCCGCCGTTTGCATTTCTGCAAATACAATATGACGATCACTAGTGTTGGTTTCCGCCACTGACATCATTTTGTTATTGGTGGAATCTAGACTTAACTCAATACTGCTACTGGCAAATTTAGCGGCGGGGAAACCGTTGTCATGTAAGTTTTCAAGTACCAACAGCTCTACCGCTTCTGGGAGGCGATACCCCTTACCCTTAACCGAATGCAACGGTATGTTCAGGGCTTCCAGTTTTTGCAACTGCTTCCATATGGCCGCTCGGCTTATTCCTAAGCGCGCCCCCATGCCTTCACCTGAGTGAAATTGACCGTCGGCAAGTATTTCAATTAGCGCGTGATTCATTTTTAGATGCTTGCAAAGAAGATGACTGGTACGGTAACGCATTCGCCCCATGCATCCAATA
>JAPYOO010000105.1:0-3805 GCA_029938135.1 Bermanella sp.
GCACGAATATTTTGGTCTATTTGATTAATAGGTAAACCCAACATGGCGGCTTTATCGCGATTGATCTGCACTTTTAAATCAATTTTATGTTTACCAATTACATTCTCAACGTTCACTGTGCCGTCTATACTGCGTATAACATCTTCTACAATGCCAGCACCCTGTCGAATATTATCCCAATCTTCACCCATTACCCTAATGGCCACTGGCGCCTCTGATGGTGGACCCTGATTAAATTCCTTGATAGAAATTTTAACACCCGGAAACTGATTTAATTCTTCGCGTATGCTTTCAATAAAGGGCTCTACAATATCTAAACGGCTGGCATTTAGCTTTACCATTAATTGTGCAAAGTTAGGGGTTTGTCGATCTGGGCTCACGTTATAATAAACCCGCGGATTACCCCGACCTACATTAACCATTACGTCTTCTACTAGGGTTTTTTGACGCATGATGCTTTCAATTTTAAACGCAGCCGTTTGTGTTTGCTGAAAACTGCCCCCTTCAGGAAGTTCTAAGTTCAACAAGATCATGGGCTTTTCTGCTTTTGGAAATAAGCTAACACCTATATAGGGAAATAGCATGAAGGCCAAGAAAAAGACCGACAATGCAATGCCCAGTATTTTTTTAGGATTCAACAAGCCCCAGGTTAATGCCTGGCTGTATTGTTTTTCGGCCAAGCCGTCTAAGCGCTTTTGCACACGGGTGGGTTGAGCCGCTTTTTTACTCAGTAAACTGGTTAACAAGGGTGTAATTGTTAAGGCCACTATTAAGGACGCCAATAAGGTTAATACCACAGTCACCGGCATTGAGCGTATAAATTGGCCTGAGCCGTTGTCCATCATTAACATCGGTACAAAAGAGAGGATGGTAGTGAGTGTGCCACTTACGATGGCCATGCCTACTTGTTTAGAGCCTTTTTCGGCCGCCTCTTTTGGTGCCAATCCTAGACGTTGATAGCGTAATACATTTTCGGTAACAACAATGGCGTTATCCACCAATAAACCCAAAGCGATAACCAAACCCACAATAGACATTTGCTGTAACGCAAAACCAGTAATGTCTAACCAACCAATGGCGATAAAAATAGAAATAGGGATGGCAATAACCACCACAAAACTGGCGCCACGCCCCAGTACCAATAAAGATGCCAGTGCCACTAACAATAGGCCTTGAATTAAATTACTGAAAAACCCAGATACCCGCTTATCAACACTAATACTTTGATCAACCATAGTGGTTAATGTTAGCTGGGGAGGCAGTTGGGCCTCAAAAACATCTATTTCAGCTTTTAGGTTTTCTGTCACCGAAAATATGTTACTGCCCTTACGTTGCACCACCGACAATATAACCGTAGCTTGATCTTTATAAAAAGCACGGTAGCTTGGTAGGCCATCACTTAGGCTAATACTGGCAATATTTCTTAGGTAGATGGGTTTGTTATTAATAGACGAAATTACTGTATTTTCTATTTCTTCTAGACTTGAAAAATCACCACTTGTTAATACACTAAAACGCCGTGCCCCCGCATTTACGTGACCTCCTGGTATATTTAAAGACGCTGAATTAATGGCTTTTTGAACGTGTTCTAAACTAAGCCCTAAGGCATGTAATTTGGCTGGTTTAAGCAGTATTTGAACTTCCATGGCGGCTTGTGCATCTATATCTACGCGCTTCACCCCACCTACTTTTTCAAGTTTACTTTCTAGCTTTTCACTGTATTTTTTAAGCTGTGAATAATCAGTATTAACACTACTTAATGCCAATTGAATAATGCCCACTTCATTGGGTGAAATTTTATAAATACTTAATTTTACAATGCCATCGGGAAGATCATCTCTAATGGCATTCACTGCATTTCGTACATCATCATATTTTTCATCGGCATCGCTGCCATATAAAAATTCAATATGAATTTTAGCCAGTCCATCTTCAATGTTGGCTTTGATTTCTTGTACACCCTCTAGTTCATTTAGAGCTTGCTCTATAGGGTCTACGATTAAAGATTCCATATCACTGGGAGTGGTGCCAGGGTTCACCACAATGATATTACTCATGGGAAAATCAAGCTGCGGGTCTTCGGCCCGTGGCATCGTAAAATATGACACTAAACCAAGCAAAATAAGCAACATGCCGCTTAACAAGGTTAACTGATGGTTACGTATGGCTAAAACAGGTAAATTCATTTTAATATCCTATTTTTAGCCAATTATTCAAATGCAGCTTGAGAAAGCTGACGTGTCGGTGACGAATTATCACTACTGACGACACGTATTTGAGAACCTTTTACGATGAAGGGCCCACCTTGAGTAATAACCTGTTCACCTTCCACTAGACCATTTGAAACCATGACAAAATCGCCATCTAAATAATTAATTTTAATGGATTTTAAAATGGCAGAACCATCTTCGGCAATAACATATATTGATCCATTACTGCCATTGGCCTTTATTAATGCACTAAAGGGAATAGAAGCCAGCGTTTGTGTGGTTGAAGGGTTTATACTGCTATGAGCAATTAAGCCTGAATATAATTTTGGTGCACTTGTCTCGCCCTGAAACGTAAGTGACACATCCACTTCAAATGTTTGTGAGTGGCTATCTGCTCGACCCGCGACCTCTTGTACTTTCCCTTTAAATATTTGATTGGGATAGGCATCCAAACGAATATTTGCATGATCCCCTAAGCCAAGTTTAACCACGTCTATGTCGGCAATGGCCAGCTTTACACTCCAACCCTTTTTTAAGTCGGCAAATAAAAACGCATCTTGGCCTGATTGAACAAGCTCGTGGGGTTCTATGCTGCGGGTTAAAATACGGCCATCTTCTGGGGCGGTAATGACGGAGTATTTTTGATTAAATAGTGCAATTTTTAAATCTGACTGAGCAATATAAACGGCGGTTTGTGCTTGTTGACCCAGTTGATCAGACGTTAACTGTTGCGCTTTAAGCTGTGAGATACGCGTTAGCTGGCGATTAGCATCATCAAGTACGGCCTTTGCTTTTTCAACACTAGCATTGATTTCGTCTAAGATAAGGGTGGCTAATACCTGGCCTTTTTTTACTTCCTCACCTTCTTTTACCCATACATCACCAATAATACCCGGCACTTTAAATGTAAGACGCTGTTCAGAAACAGGCCTTACTGGGCCGCTGGCAATAATAGGTTTAGCGATATTTTGGTAGTGCACCGTTGCCACACTTACAGGAATTATATTCGCACTATGCTTATTGCTATCATCAGCAAAAGAATTTAATGGTCCGTATAAAAAACTTAACACACAAACTGCTAAGACCTTAAACCTTGGTTTTGATAATAGATCCATTGAATTGCCATTCCTGTTTAATAACTACATTGCCGTTTAATTTATGCATAAAGCCGGAGTTTAAACGGACATTTATAAATTACACAGTTCATCTATTATTAAAATAACCATTAAAGTCAGAAATAACTAAATATAATTTAGAATAAATACACTAATTATTTAAATGAAAACTTAAAATAAATTTTCACGGAAAACCAAAATGTAATTTTAAAAAATTTATTTAATTTTGTTTTTTTAAAGTATTTACTCAGCTATTTAGAATAAATATTCTAAATTTTAAAAGCAATATTGACTCAAATAATTGTTTTACAAAAAAATATCTGGAGTACGGAGGTACCATTATCTAGCTGTTTTATACGCTAAATCCAATGCTATATTACTAGCCATAAGAAGTCTTTGAATAGGATTTACACGATTACCTTAATTAAAACCGTGCATGCGTCAAATACTCAATAATTATTTCATTGAAAATTAATATTC
>JAPYOO010000105.1:3905-9897 GCA_029938135.1 Bermanella sp.
AAAAGGGAAATTTAATGAACAAGAATAACGCCAGTACGCTTGACTCTAGCTTGAGCATGCACACCAAACATTCTTTAGCATCTGAGATTAATCGAATATATTTCTTTAAAAATACATGTAATAAATTTGAAACTGGCGTAAAGATGTTCTCTAAAAGCGTAAGCATTTTAGTAAACGAGGCCTGTCTCTGTGTGACCAGTATTTTGTTTCGCCAACAAAACCCCGAAAGAACTAGAAGTCTTGCCAATACCATTTTTAAATTTGGCTTAAGTATTTCAGGAACCAAACTGTCAAATCGTTTCAACTTTAAAACGAAGCACTGTGAAGAGAGACAGTTATTATTATTGAAAGAAATAATTAATGAAAACAAAGATACCGAATTCGGCATTAAGCATAATTTCAAAGATATTAAATCAATAAGTGATTATCAACGCCAAGTCTCGGTTAATACGTACGATAGCCTTGAAGACTACGTGACCAGACACACTAACGGCGAAAGTAACCTGTTAGTGAAAGATGAACCCGTGACGTATGCAACTACAAGTGGCACTACGGGCACACCAAAGTTCATTCCCATTACCGAACGAGCACAATTAGAGTCCCACCAAAATGTATCCCGCACGTTTATATATAGTGTATATAAAGAAAATCCAGAAGCGTTTGACGGCACCATTTTAACAATTGTATCTCCCGCAGAAGAAGGCAAAACACCCGACGGTACGGTATTTGGATCTACCTCTGGGCAGTTAATCCTAAACATGAATAAGGTTGTACAAGATAAATACACCATTCCATATGATGTATTAGCACTGGCCGATTACGAAGCCCGCAACTACTGCATTATTCTTTTGGGCATTATTAACCCTGTTAGCATGCTGTCGACCGCCAACCCTTCTACGCTGAGTTTATTGGCCAAACAAGGCAATGAATGGAAAGATGACCTGGTCGCGGATGTAGCCAGTGGTAAATTAAAAGCATCACTCAATATTCCTGAATCTGTACGTACACAAGTTGAAGCGCGTTTAAGTCCTAGAACGGATTTAGCCGGTGCCATGTTGTATTCCATTATGCAAGATGAAGACAAAAAACTGCGTCCTGTGCATTACTGGCCTGCGCTTAAACTGATCACGTGCTGGACGGGCGGCAATTCAAACGTATTTATACGTGACATGCGTGAATGGTACGGTGATGTGAAAATACGCGACCTAGGATATTTGGCATCTGAGATACGCGGCAGCATCCCGTTATTGAATGCAGATTCGGCGGGAGTATTAACCGTAGGCGAGAACTTCTTTGAATTTGTTAAAACAAGCGACATTGATCAAACCTCACCCCGTTATTATTTAGCCCACGAGCTAGAAGTAAAGCAACGCTACTATGTGTTTTTCACAACCAAAGCCGGGCTTTACCGCTACAACATCAACGATATAGTTGAAGTTCGTGGTTTTGAGAACAATACCCCTAAGGTTATTTTTGTACAAAAAGGCAAGGGCGTCACCAATATTACCGGTGAAAAATTGTATGAACAGCAAGTGTTAGCGGCTATTGCTCATGCTGAAAACGAAACGGGTATTGTCACCAATTTTTGCATGTGTCATTCAAACGCCGAAAAAGCACAATATGAACTGAACATTGATTTTAAGGGCGTTAATCCAGATCAGTCTGAGCTGCGTAATTTCTTAACGTTGGTAGAGAAAAATATTTGCATTAACAACCTAGAATATGACGTTAAGCTTAAATCAAAACGTTTAAACCCCATGATACTAAATGTACTAGCCGACAATTCGTTGGAGACATTTAAAGCATGGCGCGTTAAAAATGGCATTCGAGAAGCGCAGTTTAAAATAACGCCATTAACCGATGACGCAAGCTTGTTTGCACCTCTCACGATTGTGAATAGCACTGAGTCGGAGTAAATATTTTGATACTAAAAAATATCACTAGCGGTGTCGTTACGATTTTAATGATGGCAATATTCTCTTCAGCGCACGCTGTTGAGAATCCATTTTTAAAGGATTTAACCACAGGTTCCGAGTCATCCTTTTTGCAAGAAGATGCCTTTTACTCTGAAAGACTGAGTGAAACAGCCCAGTACCGACTGGATTACACTTACTGGCGCCCTACTGCAACAGCCGATAACGGCCACGTTATTATCTATAACCATGGATTACAAAGCCATCGGGGCTGGTTTAATGCGACGGGTGAAAAACTAAGGACTCTGGGTTACACAGTGTATGCCTTTGATAGAATAGGCTCTGGCACATCGTCTGACGCCTATGCTCTTGATGGATGGTTTATGGGCCTTGAAGAATGGCTGCCGTTTTTACCCTTTGTTGATGTGGTAACGCGCAGAGGCCATATACGTGATTATCAGCAGTTTTTAACCAGCATAGATAACATGAAAGAGATTGCGATAAGTGAAAACCCTCATAAAAAGATACATTTATGGGGCAATTCTTATGGGGCAAAAATTTTAACCAATTACCTATTGGACGGTGAACGCTCTAAAGACATTGCATCCAGTATATTTACCACTCCCGGTTTGTATCGTGATGAAGTGAATATGCCGTTACCATTTTCACGCCTCTCCTTGTTTTTCTCTAAAAGCGCCGATATTTTTACCACGCCTGTCAGTGCAATCGATGATAATAATGGCGCACATTGGTTTACGTATTCGTCCCCTTGGTTAGAGCGCATTGCTCGCGACCCTTTATCGTTGCGTCATATGACACGTAAATTGGCATTTCAAACTTTGGCCATGAATCAACATATAGAAGATCAGAGTGGTGAAAACACTGACTTTATAAAAAGTAAGCGCTTTTACCTAATGGTTAAGGGTGATGCCATGATGGATAATGACAAAATGCTACGGCACATTAATGAAAATATTGGCAATAGTCAGATTAAGTTTTATCAAGGAGGTGAACATAAAAAGCACTTCTTAGCGTTTACTGCCGATGCTGACACCGTTATTAACGATATAGATCAATTTTTGTTACAGAGTAAATAAATGAAAATTTTGCATTGTAGACTTCGAATTTTAGAAATACCTTTTGTGGTTGAATTTAAGCACAGTAGCCACACACGTTCTGACGTTGAAACAATTTTAGTTGAATTAGAATTTGAAAACGGTGTCATTGGTTACGGTGAAGCACTTCCAAGAGAGTATGTGACCGGTGAAAGCATAGAGAGCGTTAAGAATAGCCTTTTAGAAAAAGTATTCCCCGCGGTGAAAAATTGCTCATTCAAAAACAAACAGGATGTTTTTGATTATCTTGATAATTTTGAAAACACCATTCCGGGCCTTGAAAAACACGAGCTATGCGTAAAAGCCGCTTTTGAATTAGCCCTGTTGGATGCGGTAGGAAAGTCGCTTAATCTATCGGTGATTGATCTTTTTGCAACGCCTAAAAAAGAGAACATTGAATATAGCGGTATTGTCAGCGCTGAAACGCCCAAGGTTGTTGAACACATATTAAAGCAGTATCAAGCACTGGGCATAAGCGCTGTTAAAATGAAGGTTGGCGGTGACTTAAACGTTGATATAGCCAACATCCAAGCGGCACGATCAATATTGGGCAGTGAAGCCAGTATTCGTATTGATGCCAATGAAGCCTGGGATCTTAAACAAGCGAAGGAAAATTTAGCTGAACTCATGCAATATGATGTGGTGAGTGTTGAACAGCCAATGCCGGCTAACAATAAAGAAGATTACCCAGAGCTATTAGCGTTTTTAGATGGCCGTATGCATATATCCCTTGATGAAAGTCTATGCCAGTACGTAGATGCACAATGGATGACTGAAAACAAAGGCGGCACTGTTTTTAACATACGCATTTCAAAAAATGGCGGCTTAACCAATTGCCTTAAATTACATGCTTTAGCCAAAGCTAATGGCCTTCATTGTCAGCTAGGGGCGCAAGTGGGTGAAACATCACTGCTTACCAGTGCTGGGTTGATTTTTGCGGCGTTAACCGGCGATGGTATTTATCATGAAGGGGCGTTTGGTACTCGCTTATTAGCATCTGATATTACTGATAAACCGCTGCAGTTCTCTAAAAATGGTTTGTTAAGTATTCAAAAAATACAGTCTTTGCCAGGTCTTGGGGTTGAAGTGAACACCGATACGTTAGAGTCTTTGACGGCCCACACATATAGTTAATGAACGTTTTTACAGTTTGTGCACATACGTGAGGCTGTAATAATGGGGTACGAGTAATTGTTAGGTATTGCGTTAGGATAAACGCAATACCTAAGCCTTTATAGCGTGATTAAAATGCACTTATAAATGGGCAGTTATGCATCTGTGTTCAGGTTTAACGCTTAACTTTGTGACCCTACGTTTACACCGTGGCACCATATCTTATTTTAATCCCTGTAATATCAATTGCACCTGCTCTGCTGGTAACTTACCTGTGGGAGGCATAAAACCGGCTTCATTGTTCAGCTTAGTTTCCAGTAATGTTTTACCATCTAGCAAGCGCAGCCAGCCACCCTTAGAATTTAATAATATTCCAGGGTCAGACTTAAGCTCAATATGACAAGCAGAACATTGATGGGTCATTAATGTTTTGCGAGCGCCTGTAAAATCAAAACCAACAATCTCACTCGCGTTAAACGGTTCCGTTTTATCTACTTTTATCTTATCTACATAAGGCGTGCCCACAGATAAACGTAATAACGCTTTGTTTTTATCATCCACTATTAAGATAGCGCCATCGGCTAATTGCAGTAGCCCCACAGGCGCGCCTTCCGGACGCACACCCTTTACACTATTCCAATGAGATATTACCTCGGTATGCTGCGCATCCTGTTTTGAGCCTCCTTTGGGCGCAAAGAAGTGTTGAGTAAACTTAATCGTTGGGGCAATGGGGTCACGCATAAATGATACCGATTCACTGTCAGTTAATATGGGCAAGCCCTTGCTATTAACTGAGTATGAGACCAAACGGTTTCCCACTACTCGGTAACCATGCCAGCTCATGAGTAACTGGCCCGTTAACATGGAAAGGCGATTACCGCTGTAATACATCATATCTAGAGGGGCCACATGGGGCGGCATTAAGCTGTAAGGCGGTTTATAGTTTATTTGCTCACAGACCTCTTTTGTAAACCGCATTTGTTTTGTATCAAATGCGAGATCACGATTTAAGCAGTAAGGCCAACCATAATACCCACCCTGCTCTATTACATTGATTTCTTCGTAAGGCTCGTTGGCATCTTTTAAATCTGCACTGTTCTCGCCCTGTAAAATAGTGCCACTGGGATGTACTAATAATGCAACCGAATTACGCAAGCCCGTGGCATATTGGTCAAATTGACTGTCCCAGTGATTAGTTTTTTCTATATAACGGTAACGCCTTAAACCCACCTCATTAATTTCGTCGCATTCAGGATTAGCGGTATGGCCAGCCCTGGCGGAGGTTTTTAACAAACCGCAATCGTCTGTTTTAGAACCAATATTGATCAAAAAATCATTATTTTTTAAAAAGACAAAACTGGTTAAGGGGTGAAGATACTTGCCCGTTGGGTAAGGTAAGTTGGCCACCACCACCTCGCGATCAACCATACGCCGGTCTTTAATACGAAAACGGGTTATTTGATGAGCCTCACCTAAATAAATGTAACCATCTTTACCACGCTTAATATCATGGGGAAGCACCAGTTTTTCTGCCACCTTAGTGACTGAAGTAAGGTGGCGATAATGGCTACTTTCAAATGCTAGCAACCATAATATTCCTTTTCCTGCATTCCAGCCGCCCATATCGGTCACTAGTATTTGGTGTGCCATTGGCAACTCTAACGCCTTTCTAGGCTTTTTAAAGTTAACCCCCATCTTTTTATATTTAACATTATCTGCAAGCAAGCCCAAGCACGTGCCTTGCATACTACCAATGGGCAACTGCGGCAAACCATCACAATCACGATTAGGGGAATGTATAGGCGCATAGCCCGCCATAGAGGCTGAATGAATTAGGGACAAATTGAAAAA
>JAPYOO010000105.1:9997-12209 GCA_029938135.1 Bermanella sp.
AAGCGCCAAATCACAGGTTAAGATTTCACTGGTTTGAAAGTACCCAGATGTGTTTTCATTATTTTGGATGACTTAACACTAATTGTGCGCCTTCCTGTAAGTCATTAACTCAATTAAAAGCCAATCTTGGCTTTTAATTGATACTTTATTATTGCAATGAATTTTGTAGTATTTACCCGACATTTTACTCTTTGTTGCTGAATACTCTATGAAGTCTTCAGTAGATTTGATGTCATCGTTGTAATACGCGTACTTCTTATTGATATGTCCAACCGCTTCTTTACCGTTATGCATAGTACCATTGCGTTCATACTTACAGTCTGTCGATGCTACAAAATTTAAAAGATGGTTAATTTCATCTTGAGTTGCAGCAAAAACATTTATGGTAAACATAGATAACAAAACTATGAATATTTTACTCAATTTCAATTTATAACCCCCTGTAGTGTCAACCGTTAAATTATACGCATTAAGTGTTGTTAGGCCCCAACTGGTTCAACATCATCTATGGCACTGGCTCGTAATTGTTTCGAGACCAACGCCAACAAAACTGAACACATAAACGCAATCACGCCCGCAACTATAATGCTGCTGGCCAATGACGTCTCCTGTGCGAGGATACTAAAAATTAAACCTCCCAAGGCAGGCATGCCAATAACAATAAAGGTGTACATGCTCATCACGCGTCCACGTACTCGGTCAGGGGTTTCTTCTTGCATAATGGCCGAGACCAAACCGTTAGAGACACCACCTAAACACCCACTTATAAACAGAAAGGCTAATGAAGGGTAATAAGAAGCACTTGCCGACACTAATGCTAATGTGACGCCAATAAACATAGTACTGGTGATTAAAAATAAGCCTCTTCTATGATGGGTGCGCAGTACCGTAGATAGTATACCGCCAATTAACAAACCACCGCCAAAAATGGCCATGAATAAACCACGTTGTTTTTCACCCAGTTCAAAGGTTTGCTTTAAAAACTCTGGCATCAACGTTTGATAAGGCCCTAATATAAATATGGCCACAATCACCATAAATAAACATATTTGCAGCAATAACTTGTGATTAAAAATGTAACTAATGCCTTCTTTAAAGTCATCTAAGTGGGAAGCCTGCGGGGCTTTTTCTTGTGGGTGCATTTTACTCACTAATACAAAACCCAAACCCGATACTACCCAGCCAATCCCGTTAAAGCCAAACAACCAAGACCAGCTAACACTTTCTTTAACTAATCCCGCGATCATTGGCCCTAAACCAAAACCCACTACGCTAATAATGCTCATCACTATGGTGCCTGTACCCAAGCGGTTTGCTGGTAATATATTGGCCACCATGGCAATACGGGCCGTGGCCATAAAGGGCACGATCATGCCGTAACCCATGGCAAAAAATCCCAGTATCCAAAAACTGGATTCGTTAACTAAGCCTGCCTCTATGGTAAGCGCCATAATCGCAATGAATGCCGCTGCCACAGCCGACGCTATTATAATTATAAGCTTACGTGAATAACGGTCGGCGGTGATGCCCCCCACTAAACTAAAAATGGCAAACGGCCCAAAGATTAATAAAAATACCAAACCGGTTAAACTGTCTGATTCTGTAATATGGCGGGTGTAAATAACCAGCGAATAAGAAAACATGGAATTAACCGAGAAGGCCACAAACGAAGAGAGGTAAAAGGCCACCACTTGCCACACAGGTGTGGCTGTAAAATGTTGTTTGGCATCAATATTCATTGTTTATCTATTTCCCTGATAAAACCCAAAAAACACAGTAAATATGGGTTATTAAATTAAATAACGGTTATCACTCTTTTGTAAAAATTAACCGTGTGTACTTTTTAAATGCTCAACCCCATCTTTAACTTCAATAACCTTTGCCGCAGATTCAATATGTTCTTGCCCCCATAACGTAATGGCTTTAAGCGCTGGAATAAGCGCCCTGCCTTTATTAGTAAGGGAGTACTGATAGCGCACTGGTTTTTGTTGATAGGGCTGTTTTGTTATTATTGTTGCTGCTTCTAAGCGCTTAAGACGCTCTGCCAATATATTAGTAGGCATGTTTTCACGTGTTTTTTGCAATTCATTAAACGTGCGATGGCTGTAAAAAATTAAATCCCGCACCACCAACAACGTCCATTTATCACCAAACAAATCTAAAGAACAAGCCAGTGGGCAGGTAGATCGGTGTTCACTTTTAGATTTCATAT
>JAPYOO010000106.1 GCA_029938135.1 Bermanella sp.
GGTGTGAAGGAGGGGAATTAGCGTTTATTCAAAAAATGATTACCCAAAGTGTATCGGTAAAAGATCAGGTGGGTATTTTTAGCACGTTAGTTTCCAAGAAAGATAATTTACCGGCCATTTATGCACATTTAAAAACCGTGAGCCCTTCAATGGTACAAACCGTTGATATGACACAAGGCAGCAAGATAAGCCGTTTTGTGGCTTGGTCTTTCTAGAGTGCTTTAAGCCTTATCAAGATGCTAGCATAAAAAAGTCATTATTTTTTAATGGCTTTTTTTATGCTCTTTTTTTAGGCGCTCGTTATAAATGCTGTAGGTTTAATCGTACTGTGACAAACCATTGTGTTTAATCATAGCTTGTATTTCTTTTACATACGCTTCACGGCGGGTACTGTATTTAAGTAAACCTTGGGCCAACTGGTAACCACTGACCACGTTCTTGCTGATACGTAATTGTTGTCGCAGCGTGCGTAAATCCTCATAAGAATATTGGCTGTTTAAATTACGCATGTAACTTTCGATGGATTGCTGTACGGATTTGAACTGGGCCACTTCGTGGTGCTGGCCCTTACTTCGCTGCTTGGGCACTAACCCACAGTCTTTCACATAACACCATTGACCAAACAGGTTGTTACCTTTGCGCGCAAAACGCGAAGTGGCCCAGGCAGATTCATTGGCGGCTTGAGCGAGTACTAAAGAGGCTGGAATACTATCTACTCTTTTAAGTAACTCTTCTATTATCTTGGCAGGGGCTTGGGTTTCCACTTTGTATTTTTTGGCTAAGTTCAAGAGCGTAGATGATTGCTGTGCTGTTAGGGTATTGCTGTGGCCTAGCAGCTCAGTTACGTTTGCACGTTCTAGTAATACTTTTTGATTTGCCTTTTGTATTTTAGGCAATAAAAATAAAAAGAAATCGGTCTTCTTTTGTTGGATGTCGGTATAGGCTGAAAAATCTGGAGTATCGTTAACGATATTTGCGTTTAACCTAGTTTCAAAAAAGTAACCGCATAAAAAGGCCAAGATTAAAGATAGGAATAAACAAATAACTGAAATAATTTTCATAATAAAGTTAGTGCACACGCAGTGGCTTTCATAAATGGATTCGTGAATAGTCTACCAGTTCACAATTTAAGATAGTAGTCACAAAGCAGCGCTTTAAATTCATCGGTATAGTGCGGGCCGTTTTCATGATGAACATAAAAGCTTTTTGGGGACGGTTCACTTTTTACTTGAGCTTGGTGTTTAAGGGCAATTACGGTTCGGTGGGGCGATTTTTGCGGACGGCTGGCAATGAGCCATTGCTGGTCCGTGAGTAAATTAGCCTTGTGAGCATGTGCGGAAAATCGTTGGAATTCGCTGCAAGGCAATAAAACCCACGCAGTGCCATTGGTGTGCAGCTGTTGCGAGATACATAGGCTTAAATCCTCAAAACTTAAGCCATCGTTATGGCGGGCTTGATTGCGTTGAGGATCAGGTCCTTTTAAGTGGCCGCTGAAAAAAGGGGGATTACACAAAATCACGTCATAAGCCAAAGTTGCGTCATAGCTTTTAATGTTTTGTCGATGCACGGTTACCTGTGACAAAAAAGGGCTGTTATCGACATTTTCTTGAGCTTGTGTTGCCGCTGCCTCATCAAGTTCCACCGCATCTATTTGTGCATCACTGCGCTGTGCAGCCATAAGCGCTAACAAACCGGTACCGGTCCCAATATCTAAAATACGCTTTGAATGCTCTACCTGACATAGGGCGCCCAATAAACAAGCATCCAAGGATACTTTCATGGCGCAGGCGTCTTGCTGGATGGAGAATTGCTTAAAGTGGAAGGGTTTCATACTGGCATGTGGGTCAGAAAATAATGTGAGCCAGTATATCAGCTACCACCATCACAGGTGTTACTTAACGACACAATACATGGCCCAGATACTTAACTAAATATCGTCAGGCCACACAGTGTCCGAGCTCTTGAGGGTGTAAAATGTACATAACCCAAGCAATGGCCGTGGCATAACACAAGTTAGTCGCCAATTCGCTGTGAGGGTCTTCTAGGAAGGCTCGTTGCGATGCTAAACCACGAATTCTACTGGCTAAATCAGGATGGAAGGCTAAAAATTTGTCCCACACCATCTGATGGCTATTGCTATCAATGTTGTAGGGGCCTAAGCCTTTTGTGTTGTTCGACGATTTTTTAGATTGTAATTTTAACGTAGAAGACTGACTTTTTTGAGTCACTATGGCCACTAAAAGGTTTTCTACGGCGACGCCTTCTTTGCCCAAATATTTAAGTGTTGGGTGTATAATTTTGTCGCGTAATTCCTGAGTACTAATATCCATGGCTTACCTCCAGAGGGGCCGGTGGAAGGAACTGCTTTTTGACTTCACCTGGTACTACTTGTATACAAGCAATAACCTTGCCCAACTTCAGTAAAAATACTGAGATGGCCATTTTTATTGCCCTTGCCTTATTTATTATATCGGCTATGTAGGTGAATTCTTTAAGTAGCCTAAGTCCTTTATGTGGCTTTAATAAAATAATTCAAGAAGCTTTGACGATTGTTTAAAATGGTTGGCGACTTTCGGGTTTACCGGTTATTCAATAGAGGTGCCCTAAAGTTATTAGGCCTTCCTTAATTATGGGTGCTGGGTTATGAGTTTTTAAGTATGTGTTACACGTTACACGTTACGGGTTACGCTAATTTAATTAAGGAAACAATATGGCTTGGATAGATAGCCACTGTCATTTGGATTTTAGTGAATTTTCGGAACAAAGTGAGCTGTATGAACATTTGTTAGCGGCCGATTGCGACGGGGTATTGGTGCCTGCCACTCAGGCCCAATACTTTGAACGTGTGGTGAACTTTAGTCAGCACTTTGCAAAAGGCCGCTCGGATTTTGTGCATATGGCACTGGGTTTACATCCCTACTTTTTGTCGCAACACCAAAGCCATGATTTACAGTTGTTAGATGGACAAATTACTCGGCATCAACCCTGTGCTGTGGGGGAAATAGGCCTAGATTTTATGCTGGATATTGATAGCCATGAAGCGCAGGTGTTTTATTTTGAACAGCAGGTATTGTTGGCCATTAAGCACAAACTGCCTTTAATCGTGCATTGTCGTAAAGCCCACGATCAATTAGCTAGTCTATTACGTCGCCTTAAATTTAGCTTTGGCGGTATTATTCATGGGTTTTCGGGCAGCTTAGTGCAGGCACACAAATACCTAGAATTGGGCTTTGTACTGGGGTTGGGAGGTGCACTTACCTACGACAGGGCTCAAGCCATGCATAAAATGGTGAAAGCGCTTCCCCACACAGCCTACGTGTTAGAGACTGACAGCCCAGATATGGCGCCAGCCTTTGCACACGGCGAGGTGAACAGCCCACTGAATGTGCCCCAAATCGCTCATCATATTGCGCGTCTTCGCCAAGAGCCGTTGGCGCATATTTATGCTCACAGCACAGATAACTTTCGGCGGGTAATTATTCCTAAGGGATAGCCAATCTAGGCGCTAAGCATTATCTGGATTAGCTTTAAATTCATTAAATAGTTGCATTTACTTCCAAATGGTCACTTTGCCCTACAATAGTGTGAATTCTGTTCGATTTGGCGTAATTATTCTAATTCTTTTTGGGTAGTGTGCTAAGCTGCGCGCCATTTAAATGGCGTCTATCGTCTACTTAGGCCTGCAAGGGCTTGCGTATAACAGTGTAGGAGTACCCAAGATGAAAATGTTCAGTTTGATGGTAGTTTGGCTACTATCGGCCCAGGCCTTAGGGGCGGTATCGCCACAGCAAGCCGCTCGATTAGGCAATGATTTAACGCCTATGGGGGCTGTAAAAGCAGGTAATGCCGCGGGCACCATTCCCGCTTGGAAGGGCGGAATTAGCCAGCCACTAAACGGTTATGAGCCCGGTGACTTCCATGCCGACCCTTACAATAAAGATAAAATTAAGGTGATTGTGAATGCCAATAACTGGCAGAAATATAAGAAATATCTGACGCCAGGGCAAATTGCTTTATTGAAAAAATACCCCAGCTATTCCATGAATGTATACCCAAGTCGCCGCAGTGCGGCTTACCCGCAAACGGTGTATGACGCCGTTAAAAATAACGCAACCAGTGCACAGCTTCTTAAATATGGAACAGGCGTGAGCGACACAATTATGTCCAGCCCGTTTCCTATCCCCCAAACGGGTGCTGAGGTGTTGTGGAATCACACCCTTAGATATAGAGGTTTACGCTGGGAATACACTTCGTCATCGGTTTATAGCTCGTCTACAGGTGACCAAAGTGTCATTAGCCGTGAATTCAAATACTTTTGGGCTTATAGCCAGCCAGATGTCACGCTTGATGATATAGATAACAAAATCTTTTATCTAAAACGTAAAACCATCGCGCCTGCCAGTATGGCGGGGTCTTTAACGTTAGTGCATGAAACCTTAGACCAGGTTCGCTCTCCTCGTAAGGCATGGGTATATTCTAAAGGGCAGCGCCGGGTACGTCGCACGCCTAATTTGGCTTACAACAGTGTCGATAGCACCACCAATGGCATTCGCACCATAGATCAAGTGGATATGTTTAATGGCGCGCCTAACTTATATAACTGGAAGCTGCTTGGAAAAGCCGAAAAATTTGTGCCGTATAACGCGTACAAATTGCATCAAAAGGGTTTGAAGGTGAAAGACATCGCCGGCCAGCATTACATTAACCCTAAGCTAGTTCGCTATGAGCTTCACAGAGTGTGGGTAGTCGAAGCGAATTTACGTGTGGGCATGAGCCATATTTTTCATAAACGCCGCTTTTACTTTGATGAAGACAGCTGGCAGATTATAAGCCTTGAAGAATATAATGAAGAAGATGAACTTATTCGTCACAGCGAAGCGCATGTTATTAATTATTATGACATTCCAATGGTTTTCCCCACCCTAGAAGTAAGCTATGACCTTGAAAAAGGTCGTTATTTCGCAGAAGGGCTGAATAATGAACGTGGTCCTATTAATACCGATGTTGACTTTAAACGCCGAGAATTCACATCATCTGGTTTGCGCCGCGAAGCCCGATAATTAAACAATAATGGGCATGTCCACGACATGTCCATTCCCTGCGGCTTCCTACCCACTTTCCACATGTTACACTGCGCTCTTGCATGATAAAGAGCACCCATCTTGAAATTTATATTACTTTGCCTGTGTATCAGCTTTACCTCTTCACACGTGGTCGCCAATACCTTACCCGAAAACTTCGCTCAATTACCCGACGACGTGCAAGCGTTGTTATTGGAATATGCTTTTTTTAATGACCAAGTAAGTCAGCATTGGGGAGAGCAAACAAGTGAACTGCGCGCCACCGCGTACGTTAAATATTTAGATGACTATTTAAGTCGCGCTCGTATCGATTTTGAAGCGGGCACGCTGGTGGTTGAAACTCTGGCCAGTAGCGAGCCCAAAAAGCAGTTACAAGAAGCCATCATAACGGCCCTGTTAACCCCCAGTGACCCCAGTGTGGTGGATATATATTCGGCCCATGATATTCAGGCAAATAGTAAGCCATTTTTATTAGGCCAAGTGCTTGATGGGAACGGTAAAAGCATTCAATACCGATGGCGTGCACAACAGTTTGCGCAGCATTTATTAAGCCAAAAATTGCAAATAATTCAAAGTCCGCAGGGCCAAGTGTACCGAGTAAAAATTAAACTAGTAGGTAATCACAATAAGGTGGCGGCAAAAGGCATTAAGGCTTGGGTCACACAAGCCAGTGATCGATTTAATTTACCCGAGTCACTTATTTTAGGCATTATAGAAACCGAAAGCGGATTTAACCCATTTGCGGTCAGTCACACTAACGCTTATGGATTAATGCAAATTATCCCCAGTACCGCCGGCAAGGATGTGTTTGAACGCATTTATAAAAAGCCCGGTAAACCCAGTCGCCAATACTTATTTAACGCGCAAAATAATATCACCACAGGCAGTGCTTATTTAAGCATTTTAAGGGATCGTTATTTAAAGGGAATTAAACATCCCACTAGCCAGCTGTATTGTATTATCAGTGCTTATAACAGTGGCGCAGGAAATGTGTTTAAGGCATTTCACAGCAACCGTAAAAAAGCCATTGAGCGTATAAATAGTTTGTCGGTAGAGGATGTATTGTGGCGTTTACGCAAAAAAAATCCTAGCTTAGAAGGCCGACGTTACATTGAAAAAGTGTTAAAAAATCAACAAAAACATCAAGTACAATAAAGGGATGAATAATTTGAATGTTAGGCCCGAAAATTCCAGTCTTGAAGCTCTAAGTGCACAAATTAAAACCTTATTTGATGCCCAGTTAGAAACCACTGTTATACCCGAGCTGGACATAGCTTTACACCTTCTAGAAGGCGCCATAGAAGAGAAACAATTTAGCCCTGAACAAGTAGAGGACATTTGGGGCAACATGCCTTACTGGGCCTTTGCTTGGTCCAGTGGTCGTGCTTTGGCGCGCTTTATATTAGATAACCCCCACTTAGTGGCCGATAAACGTATTTGCGACTTTGGCGCTGGCAGTGCCATTGTGGCCATAGCGGCGTTAAAGGCGGGTGCTGCATGTGCGTGGGCTTGTGATATTGACCCCATGGCACACTTAGCCAGCGCACAAAATGCGTTATTAAATGGCTTCACGCTTAATTGCTGCGAAACCATAGAGCAGGCCGGTGAAATTGATCTATTGGTGGTGGGGGATGTTTTATACGATACCCGTAACCATGGGCTTGCTAAGACCTTATTTAGCCAAGATTGCGAAGTATTATGGGGCGAAAGCCAAGCCCAGACCAAGTTAAGTGAATACGCCGCTGTGGCCAAATATCAAGCTCATACACAGCCCAATATAGGGGGCTTTGATGAACACCAGTTTATTCATATCTATCACCACCTAAAGTAGCCCCCTAATCGCTAGAATGGCGCCGAATCTAATGGTTAACGCAGAATAGGGTCTATACTTCTGGTACCCAAGGGATAAGGATTAAGCCATGCAATTTAAAACAGTGAAAGATGTGGTGGATCACAGTCGCCAGTTACACCAACAAATTAGTCAATATTATCAAAAGCTTAGTGAAGAAAGCGCACAAGCTCGAGTAAGCATGCTACTTGAATATCTAAAACGTCATGAAGATCATCTTGAAAAAACCCTGTGTAAGTTTGAGCAAGACAAAAGTCAAAAAGTATTAGATAGCTGGTTTCAATATGCGCCCGATCAAAACCTAGACGATGTACTGGCCGAAGTGAGTGTTAATGAAAACATGAGCACCGATGATGTGGTGGAGATGGCGTTAAAACTGGATGACTACTTTATTGATCTTTACCAAGACATGGTGAACAGTTCAACCTCTACTCCGGTAAAAGAAGTGTTTCAAAATTTGCTAGACATGGAAGAACACGAAAAAATTCAACTATCTAAAACCGCTTTGCAAATTAACGACATGTAAAATAGTGGTGGTGGATAAAAAGCCTTCATGCTTCCCTTGAGCATTAAGGCTTTTTTTATGGCAGTTTTAGGTGCTGGGTTTGCTTAAAACTTTATTCAGCTGCTCAATTTTTTCTTGATCGCTTAAGTCCGGTAATTGATCCATTAAGTCCTGTAGGGATTCAGATTTACTCACAAAAAAGTCAATGAATGCGCGTACTTTTTTGGCTTGGTGGCGACCACTTGGAAATACAATATATAAAGGTTCTTGTTTTATTTGCCAGAGGGGCAATATTATCTCGAGTTCCCCTTTGAGTATTTGCTCGTAAGTAAAGAATCCGCCTGAAACCGCCACCCCTTGGCCTGCCACCATATGATGTATGGCCACTTCGTGATGATTTACTTTAACACTGGCGTTAGGTTTCATTTCTATCGTCTCGCCACTTTCCTTGTGAGTTAAGTGGGCGCTGTGAACACGACCATTGTGAGAACTTACGCTGATCCAGGGCACATTTTCTAATTGGCTTGGATGCGTAAAGGGGCCGTACTTCTCTATGAAAGCCGGGCTTGCACATAAAATAGGGTCGGTGTCGTCAAACTTACGGGCAATTAAACTAGAGTCGTCCATTTGGCCCATGACAAAGGCCACATCGAAGCCATCTCGAATTAAATTAACGTCGCTGTTGTTAAACTCAAGTTCAATATCTATTTGTGGATACTGGGCTTTAAATTCAGTGGTCCAGCGGCCCATAACGTCAATGGCAAAACTGACCGGAGCCGAAATTTTTAAGTGCCCAGTGGGTTCGTCTTGGTGGTCACTAATACGCGCATGAATGTCGCTTATTTCTTCAAACAAAGGTTTGTATTGCTGGTAATACTGCAGGCCGACATCGGTGGGGCGTACTTCGCGGGTGGTGCGCTCAAGCATGCGTAAATTTAGCTTATCTTCTAAATCGGTAATCATACGGCTAACACGAGATTTAGGCATGCCTAAAGCACGGGCTGCGCCGGTAAAGCTGCCTTCTTGCACTACCTTTATGAAAACGGACATTTGATTAAGATCTAGCATATAACACCACGACGTTCTTTTTTGCATTTTGCGCCAGAACAAAAAAAAAGGCCAGAACTGTGTGTGAACAGTTCTTTATGTAAGAGGCAAGCCAACTACTCTGTGCATCACTAAAACAGCAGTCTCTTCATCCACTGAGTTACGACCGATAGGGGGTATTCTATCTTTTGTTGCGGCATGGCGCATACGTATTGGGATGCTAGAAATATCGCCACGGCCTGGCCAAATATCAAAGCCACCACCACGCCAGCCATGGCTGGAATTACACATTCCATGGGTATGAGTGATAGATTTTCTCCAATACTCTAAACGCAAGCCTGATAATGCGGCACTGCCACCTTCACTGTGGCAATGGGCACAATTAATATCTAAGTAGGCTTTGGCTCTATCTTGTAAATTTGCGCTTTCATCAAAAAGGCCAGACTCGTGAGAGACTGGCCTTTTGTTATTTTACAAAGTGAATCTACTGATGTTATAGACCACAGGGATTAGGTGTCATGGTGGCAATCCAAGCTTTAATTAATGCCACCCCTTCAGTATGGTTTGTGCTGCGTCCCAGTTCAGGCATTTTATGTTGGCCTTCTAAAGAATTCATTCGGAACGGCAGATAAGAGTTTTCAGGATAGCCTGGCACAATATCACGGGGATATTCATCACCGCCGCTGCTTGCGATGGCTTGTTTGCAAATACCAAAACTAGATGGGTTAGTATCAAGGTCACGGTTGAACTCTACTTGCAGTCCACTATCACCGGCTGGGCCTGAATAAAACGGTTCTGGAAGGGTAAGTTCAGATCGATGGCAGTGAGCACAATTAATGTCTAGGTAGCTGCGAGCGGCTAGGGTTATTTCATCAGTTGATAAATTATCGAGAATCACATCGTCATGGAAGTCTGCAGCTGTATCTATGGTAGATTTATCTGCTGGAGTACCAGCTAAAATTCCCGCATTTTCCCAGTGAACTAGTTGATTTTCAGTGGTGCCATCAGAATAGGCATAATTATTATTTAAATAACGAGCCTTGGGGCCTATAGGCATAAATATATTGCCTCTTTTATCGTCAGCACCTTGTCTTATGGGGTTCACTGTATGGCATTTAGTGCATTGGTTTTTTTGCGGTACTTGATAATCAAAAGTCAGTTCTGCAGCATTATGTATAATGGAAACATCAACTGTTTTACCAGCCACCACATATTCTGCATCGGTAGTATTTTCCCAATAATAAGGCAGAGCTGTCCAGCCATCGGCACGGTTAATTAATAAACGAGTTTCTATGATAGTTTCAGCACCGTCACGGTCTGATGTATCATCGGGCAATGCAAAGGTTTTAACCAAAACAGAGCCCACAGGGAACTCCATGACTTCATGATCTGAATAGGTGGCTGCTTCACCATCAGGCACGTAAATAAAGCGGTATTTGGTGGCATAATCGGTAAACAATGGGGTGGACATGTCGTATGGAATGCCAGGGCCATTTGGGTCGGATGTGGGGTCTGTATTATCTGTAAATAAATTATAATCAGATAAGTTTTCACAGTTTTCAGTTAACAAGGCTTCCCAGTTAACATCTGTGCTGTCACTTGTACAAATGGCCGGGTTTGTATCTACCACAGGTGGTAGCTCTGATGGGGCTGTGGCAGACCCACATGCCGATAATAACGAAACCGATAATGCCAGGGTTGTCAGTTTTGCTGAGCCCTTAAATATGTTTGTTATGTTCATAAGCCTATCCTCTAAAAATGCTTAATAAATTGGGCCTAGCCCTAAGTAAAAAAATAAAAAAATAAAAAAATAAAAAAATAAAAAAATAAAAAAATAAAAAAGCTTTGGTCAAATACCACCAAAGCTTTAATTTACTAACCGCTATTCACCGCTAGTAAATATGACAATAAGAAAATTAACAATTATAGGGCGCAAGCTGCTAATTCAGAGTCATCGCCTTCGCAACCATAAACAACACCGTCAAACGTAACGGTGGTGGAGGCCAAACGTGTAGGTATATTTGCACAGCTAAGAATAGCTGTTTCGTCGCTCGCTAGGTTAATTTCAAGATTTTCAGAAGGGCCAGCACTTGGATCAGCAATGTCAGCAGGGTTAACACTAAAAACAGCACCAATATTCAGGTCTAGGCCTTCTATTGTATTGCCATCAATATTTGAATATGCACAGTTTTTCTCAACTTCAGTGTAGGCTCCCCAAGGTAAACCTAGGCTTTGTAGGTAGCTTATACCGCTTTCATGAACTATCCAGTTAGACATAAGTTCACCAAGACCACTATACAAAATGGCAGGTGAAGTTTGCGGTACACCTGTCGCATTTGCACCATTTTGATAAGCATAGAAAACGAGTGCGAAGTCGCCTTCAGTAGTAGGTGAACTACTGTTGTTTACAAAGGTATTGTCATGAATTTGATTGTTTTTAACCAGAGGGGTCCAGCCTTCTGCTATTACTCCGCTATAATCTTCATCATCAAATTCAGGATCAAGAAGAAACTGCCCTGTAAGAACATAACCAGAGGTATCGTTATCAGTGAAAGTATTGTTGTAAGTTTCAGTATTGGAAGAGTTTAAAATTAACATACCAAGGCCTGGTGGCAGGTCACCGACGGTACCGCCGCCAATGTTAGGTGCATTATTCTCATATGAAATATTGCTGAACATACGGATATTGTCGCCAGACGCTTGTCCGCCGTTGATAACTAGGTCAAAAATTAACAGGCCTGTGCTATTCGCGAATGCTTCGTTATTGTAAACATCAGCATTCTTGGAGTTTTCAATTTCAATACCTGCAACATTATTTTCAATAATATTGTTACGTACAACAATGTTATTTGACTGGCCTACATATACACCAGCATCCCTAGAGCCTTTAGCATAGCTGTTTTCAACCAATACGTTTTGACTTGATACAGGGTATATGCCGTATATGCCGTTTAAACGGTCAGCGTTACCTTCAGCCAATGTGGCAGCCCAAATGGTTGCAATATAGTTATATCGAACACCGTTTGCGCCATCAACTTTAAGTGCATTTTTAGGCACCTCGTGTATAGCAAAGTCACGCATAGTGGTATCAGTACCACCGTTAAAGAAGAAGCCGTCACCAGATGTTAAAGAAGAGAAATCTATTTTTGTTGCATCTATGCCATGCCCTGTAAGGACAAGGCCGTCGGTACCTTCAAAGTTAATGGTTGAATTAACAACAAAACTACCTTTAGGTAAAACAATCACTGCATCAGTAGCAACGTCTGTGGCCGCTGTTATCAATTCTGTCGTAATGTCTGCGCCATCGGCAGCATCGGCAGCTACAAAAATAGCACCTTCAGGAAATTCGTAACCAGAAGCAGAACAGGTATCGGCAGAGAAGCAAGATTCATCGGCAATGGCGGCTAAGGCTACAACGGATGCAGTTGCGTGGTTGGCTAAGCCTGATTGAGAAGCTGCACCGCTATCACTGCTGCTGCCACAACCCACTAGGGTCAGGCCAGCGGTAATCGCTGCTGCTAATTGAAGTTTTTTTATTGTTTTCATGAGTACCCTCTAAGTCTACGTGTTTGTAGTACTTACAGAGTAGGTTTTTTAGTGGGTTTAGGGCAGGTCAGATTTGGCCATTGTGGTCACGGAAAAGGTATCTTGACCTAGGTCAAGTTATTGACTTTGATAGTTTTTTCGATAAAAACTGGGGGTT
>JAPYOO010000445.1 GCA_029938135.1 Bermanella sp.
TAATCGTTTAATCCTAAATACTCTAAGACCATCTGGCCTATGTCTTGCCATTCAAAGTCTTCAGTTTGACGTCCTAATATTTGATAACTGCCACAAATATGTTCGGCTAACTTTAAGATGCAGGTAAGAGTGGTTTTATCATTTTCGACTCCGGATTTATCAAACAGGCGTTTACAGTCGTGGTGTGAGGCAATAATCTCACACAACACCGGCGGCAGGTTCCAAGACTTGGCGGTGTAATAGCCCAGTACTGCGTGATTAGTATTGAGGCTTTGGTTTTCAAAATCAATGATGCGATTGCAATTACCGCTGTAACTTTCTTCCATTATGTCCATGTAATTATTATAACGAGCCATTAATAACGGCACCCCCACATTGTGGAACAAACCCAGTGCATATGCGTTATCTGGATAGTTGTAACCCACTTGTTTAGCCAAGGTTGCGCTGGTCATGGCAATGTCCATAGCGGTATCCCAAAAGCGGGTGAGGGCCTTAATAGTTTCGTCCCCCATGGAGCTTTTAATGCTAATGCCATTCACTATGTTTACAACACTGTTCATGCCCAAAATACCCACCGCCTGTTCAATACTCGTGATTTTATTAGCTAGCCCATAAAAAGGACTATTCACCACTTTTAGTACGGTACCCGACAAACCCACATCCTTGCTAATGAGCGAAGCAATGGTCTTAATATCGGGGTCTGGCATCACTTGCTCCATCTGCAAATCCACCATGATCTGGGGTTGCGGAGGGATGCTGATGCCTTGCAGTATTTTTGCTATTTGAGCAGGTGTTAAATCGGCCATGTACGCCACCCAAGTGCGATTCAGTAAATCAGTAGATATGGATCTTATTTATCTAGTTTAGACAATATTTCGACAACCTCGGGTATAATTAACGCATCTTTTCATTATTTATACCTGTGATTACATACCCTATGACGTTACCTGTACTGCGCCTCAAGGCCAAAGAAGACAAACGCTTGCGCCAAGGCCATTTATGGATCTATAGCAACGAAGTGGACACTAAGGCGACGCCGCTTAAGGCATTTACCCCAGGTGAACAGGTATTGGTAGAGAGCAGTCAAGGCAAAGGCCTAGGTGTGGCATACGTCAACCCCAATAGCCTAATTTGCGCGCGTCTATTATCACGGCGTCCTAAGGTGTTTGATCGTGAGCAAATGACTCAAAAAATCGAGCAAGCCCTGTCTTTGCGTGAAGCCTGTTTCGATGAGCCTTACTATCGCTTAGTTTATGGTGACAGCGACGGGCTACCGGGTTTAGTGGTTGACCGTTTTGGCGACTATTTAGTGGTGCAAATTAGCACCGCCGGAATGGAGGCTATGAAAAGCCAGATACTCGCCTCGTTAACCCGTGTTTTTGAAAGCACTAAAGGTATCTTGTGGAAAAACGACGGTAAAATGCGCCTGCAAGAAGGCCTTGAAGAATATGTAGAAGTGGCCTTTGGTGATGTGCCTGAGTTTTTGCCTGCCATAGAAAACGGAACCCGCTTTGATGTGCCAGTATGGAAAGGTCAAAAAACAGGTTGGTTTTACGATCACCGTCTAAACCGTGAACGTATTTTGCGTCATGTGGAAGGCAAGCGTGTATTAGACATGTTCAGCTACATTGGTGGTTGGGGCGTGCAAGCGGCTAACAGTGGCGCGTCAAAAGTAACGTGTGTAGACGCTTCTGGGCAAGCACTCGATTGGGTGACACGCAACGCCGAACTTAACTCGGTACAAGACAAGGTTGAATGCATCCAAGGAGATGCCTTTAAAGTCTTGGAAAAACTCATCGAAGAACAACAGCGATTTGATGTGATTATCCTAGATCCACCGGCGTTTATTCCTAAGCGTAAAGACATCAATGCGGGCGAGCGTGCTTATCAAAAGTTAAACCAGTTGGGCATGCGCTTATTAGCCAATGACGGTTTGTTGGTATCGGCATCGTGCTCTATGCATTTAAGTGAAAGCAGCCTGGATAGAATTTTAAGTCAGGCGGGTCGTCAGCTTGACCGTCACGTGCAAATTATTGAACGCGGCAGTCAGGGCCCAGATCACCCTGTTCACCCAGGCATCCCCGAGACACGCTATATTAAAAGTGTAATGTG
>JAPYOO010000446.1 GCA_029938135.1 Bermanella sp.
ATCACGGTACTCAAGCGGCTGAGCACCGACGGCTGCAAGTGTTAATTGATGGGCACTCTGTTTTTAAACCCGGTCTTGCCCGCGTGGAATGGAATGACATTCCACTGGCCATTGAAGACATCGCACGCATAGAAATTATTCGCGGCCCCAACTCAGCAACCTATGGTGCCAACTCCTATTTAGGTACCATTAATATTCTTACTAAACATCCTCAGGATGAAGAAGGCGTAAAGATAAAAGCCCGCTCGGGCAGCCAAAACGTAAATGATCACTATATTAATTTTTCAGGGACTGTAGGCAATACCAGTTTACGTTGGACGCTAGCCCACAAAATAGACAGTGGCTTTGATACCTTTGCAGATGGTATCAACGAAAACCGAGACACTGTTGATTCACGTTTCACTATGCTGCGCACGTATACCCAGTTAAATACTAAAACCTCAATGGAATGGCAGGCTGGTTTTAAAACCGGCACAAATTTACAGCGCCGCTTACATGAAGATGATGGTCTTGTTTATAATACTGAGGAAGATATCGACGCACAGGACACATTTATTTGGCATAAGCTAAATCATGAATTTTCTGCATCACAATTTTCTCACTTACAGATGTATAGCCACAGTTTTATACGCACTCAAGAATGGAATGCTTGTTTTAACGGGGATTTATGCGGTGACTTAAATAAAAATCTAGATGAACAAAAATCAGAACTAGAATTTCAACACACATCTATCTGGAATTCTCATTTACGAACTGTAGCTGGACTACGTTTACGTTTAGATGAGTTTCGCTCAGAAACCTATAACGGGGGCAGCAGTGAAAACGTTAACACCAGTGCCTTTAGTAACATAGAGTATAAGTTTGCAAATCGATACACCGCAAATATTGGGGCGATGTATGAAGATGATGAGATTAACGGCCAGTTTTTTTCACCCCGTGTAGCATTAAATGTATCCCTTACACCCTTGCAAACTTTAAGGTTTATATATTCAGAGGCCATACGGGCACCCGATTTATTTGAGCAAAATGGTCAGCTAATATTTTTAATGCGTAATACTGACAACGAAGGAACCACTGTACCCTTACCATTTGGTGAAGCAGAAACCGACATGTTAGGCAGTGAAAAAATTTACAGCAAAGAGATCAGTTATTTTGCCATTATCCCTTCTTTAGCAACACAAATTGATATTAAACTATTTCATGAAGAGCTCAGCAGTCTAATATCTGAATCCCTTAATCATACAGACCCTTTGAGCAATGATAATAAAATGGTGATGCAGGGTATTGAGGGCCAAGTCACTATTAATGTGAATGCGACGCATAAGTTAATGGCATCTTTTGCATACATCGACAGCAATTATGACTTTTCTGGCAATAATGAAGACCTTGAATTTGAAACGCGCCTTTCAGCGGATAGAAGTGGCTCGTTAAGCTGGATGCACACAATAAGCCCCGCCACTCAATTTTCCAGTACCTTGTACCATGTGGAAAATTGGAACATAGTGCAAAACAATAATCACGGCCTCACATTCACCCGACTTGATTTACATGTAAATCACAGTGTCTTTTTAGACCCTGAGTACCAGATGAACATAAGTGCCACGCTAGAACACAGAATTGATGACAATCCCACGCTTTACCCCAAGAACACATACGATGATAAAACCCATCTTTATGTGAGTGCTGAGTTGGCTTTTTAACGCACAGCTAAGATTGAATTAGATTAGTGGTTCTGTGGGGTAATGTGATTGTCGTGACATGGATGCCACATATAAGGACGATGCTGGGAGCAATTGTCGAATATAAAAGTAGCCATTGAGATAAGTTTACGCAGACCCTACACAGCTCCACAGGCTCTCTGCCCACCACGATAAACTACCTAACGACGACTCTTAGCTCATTACCGGTTGCATCACTTGATTCACCCATCCTTGAGCATTTCTTAATTTTTGCTACTGGATAATTGCTCCCCGGCAACCGCTCCTGCGTTGCCCTAATACATCACATCCCTGTGATTATCCATGGCACCGCGCTTCCTGAACATATGCTCTACTTCCCATCCCTGCCACCGCGCTATACCGCCCTTCCCTGGGCATAAAAAAACCCTGAAGG
>JAPYOO010000107.1 GCA_029938135.1 Bermanella sp.
TATCCATGCCATGTTTTTTAAAGTCTTCTAAATTCATAATGTTCACCTTTAATTTCAGTTGGTCTCTTTGTTGAGACTATATAAGGGTAAAAACCCCCTTTTCCCGTTTGGGTGGCTTGAGTATACAAAAACCTAATCTTAATAACAACTATTATTTAAGACTAGATTGAATTCAATTCTATTCTAGTAGTTGGTTAGTAGATGGCTATTGGTTGGTTAGTAGTTAGCCATTAGGTTTCTAAAGGTAGCTAAAGGAAAAACAAAAACCTATAATCCCCTATATATTCCCGAAATAAAGCACCATAGAACCTTTAGTTATATAGTAGACACCATTAGTTAGCAATAAAGGTCTTAATGATATCAATAAGAGGTGCAACACCTCCCCATAATGTAGCCAGCATGGGCCGCGCGGACGTGTGAGGACAATAACAAGGACATCGCGCGCGCGCCTGGGCGTAATTAGAGGGTGCCACCAGACAACAAGCCGTGCCTCACATACGCAGGCCACAAGGGGGTAACGGTCCTGAGTCCGTATAGATATAGGACCACAGATTTTTTAGTCAAATTATTTCCCAGAGAACCATTAGCCAACCACCAGCCAACTACCGACCAACCACCAGCCACCATATAGCGGATGAATAAAAAAAAGCCTTCTGCTTTCACTGGACATAACATCATCTAGTGTAAACAAAAGGCTTAGTAGTGGTAGAGCATATAGATAGCTTAGGGGGAATGCTTATACTTATATCTTAGGGGAGGTATCAATGGAGGTAATAACGTAGAGATAACTTTGAGGCATACTATAGATACTCTAGGAGGGGATGCCATATCTAACACCCCTATAGTGCTACACTTGCTTTTACCCCTCTAAAACCATACATTTCCACTAGATTTAGAAGTACCTGTAGCACTCTCCATGAACCTACTAATCTCCTCATTGAAAGCATCAAGCTTCTGTTGGGCAGCTATAGACTCCGAGTCTGCATCCATCTGTTCAGTCCAGTAGTTAACAGCCATTGCTAGTGCCTCTAATCTATCGTCATGGATGATTGCTCCTCTATCCTTAGTCAGTCTAGTCATCTGATAGAACAGGCTATAGGAAGGCTCTGGGGCTGTCTCGTAGTCTTCCTTAATCAGCTTCTCATCAATGATAAGTCTATGCTGCATCATCACAGGTTCAAGCGTATCGATGATACGTACTTCCTTCTGTGTGTTGTGTCGGACTTCCTCAATGGACACAGGGTAAGCCTTGTTCACGAATGGAGCTAACAGCTTGGAGAACATACCGTCACCAAAGTTACTCTCCACCACAATCATGCTGACCTTCTCTACCTTCGCTAGGTTCGCTAGTTTCTGTAGAGTCTTGTCATCATAGCCACCCTTGAAGCCACCACATTGGGTAGCATAGAGATAACCATTCAACATCTTAACGACTGCATAGGCTGTCTCGTCCTTACCACGACCAGAAGGGTCAATGGCTAGTACAGCCCCTGTGAACTCATACATCTCATCAGAGAACCACATGGGTCTATAGAACTTGTCACCAGTGAAGCCTACGACAGGTACGTCTTGGACAATCTGTGCAGGGCCAGCAGCCCACGCTAAGTCAGCCCAACCCTTTCTAGGGTTAAGGTTAGCAATACATAGGTCAGCCAGCTTCAATGGGTACTTATCAGCATCAGAGAGCGTTGTGTCCAGCATGAATTGCAAGGCAAATCCAGCCTTACCATAGGAAGCTTCACGCTCCATTAGGTCTTGCTTAGTGAATCTATCAGGCTCTGTAGGCATACCCGCCTGAGAGTCCCTACGATGCTCTATGAAGGGTGCTAATCTTCCTTGATACATTGCCGCTTGCTTGTCCGTAGGGTAGCGAGAGGGCCATATACGAATCTCATAGCCACGTTCAGGTAGTAGGTTATAAATGGACATCTCAGTCTGTGGAGTACCGAGGTAAATAACACGTCCATTAGGCTTTAATACAGCGTCAAACTCCTTGATTGCTTCAGATAACTTGTCACGCATAGTCTGAGTGGCAGAGTTGTTTGAAACTTCCACGTCATCTGCAATTATAGTGTTCGCACGGGAACCTGTAAGCTGTCCATTGATACCTACGGACTTAACCGAGGGGGAATGGTCAGGCAATGCAGGGCCTACATCGAATGCTATTACAGAATCACGTTGACCATTCTTGGTACGTAGGTGTGTAAGCAATTCAATTTCATTAATGAGTCGTTTAGTAAAGGTAGAGAAGGCATCAGCACGTTCTTTAGAGGCTGAGACTACTAAGACCTTGTGTTGGGGGTCACAATACAGAAGCCACACCACGTAAGCGGAGGTTATCCAGGACTTACCAATACCACGGAAGGCTTCCACCACGCAGCGCCTAGGGCCTACTTGGAGATAACTTCCCATATCGTACTGGATAGGTGTGGGGTCTGGTAAATTGAGGGTCTTCCATACGATGTAAAGGAACTTACGGAAGTCTTGTTTGATAGGGTCTTTAGTTACGACAGGTTGTGCCATAGGCTACCTTGAGTGTTAGTGATTGAGGGGGAGTTCGTCTTCATCAAAGTCGGGAAGAGCGTGTATAAGATTGTCCAGAGGGTTACCTTGGGTAGGCACACCATCTACGCCATTGTCTTTAAGGAACTGACGGGCTACGTTGAGGATACTCGCAGTAGTTTCACCAGCCATGACTTGGCCTAGCAATTGGGTAGCTAACTCTTCATGGAGTTGTGACATTATTTCTTCTAAGCGTTTATTGCTCATCGTGTTAGTCCTTTAGCTTTCTCGTAGGAGCGCATACCGCCTAGTCCTAGAAGAGACATTACGAGAGTTGTTAATTCAGCTGCTTGAATAGCTGGGAGTTCTGCGGGAAGTGGGTAGAATGCGTTGATAAGTCCAGCAAAGGGCAGGATAAGGAACTGATAGCCTAAGCCAACAGCACATACCCAACCAATAGCAGGCCTCCAGCCAGCAACGAACACGGAGCGATGCTTCGCACCTTCGATGTTTGCCATCGCTTGTAAGTTGTGGGGTTTCTGGAGGAGTTCAGCCATCTTCAGAGTAGCATTTGCTTTCTCTTCTTCAGATGTGAACAAGTCATCAAGACCATTCATGACACTCCCAGCAATCCCAGCAAAGGGATTGAGAGAGTTCATATAAGAATGTCCTGTTAGTTTAAGTGCCTAGCCATTTAGCTAGGAATGAAGTGCCAACACCACCAAGGCCCATAGACAACAGCATGGCTCCTGCTAAGAAGCCTTTGCCTTTGACCAACTGTTTTTCAAGTTCATTGATGCGCTTAGATAATGTGACCGTTGTTGCATTAAGTGATTCGACTTGGTTGCCCAGAGTCTCTACGAGAGTCACTAAGCGTCCTGCATCGTAGTCAGTCATTGTTGACATTTAGTTAGCCCTCTACTATGGCTTCTCTAGCCTCTTGACGTTTAATTAGAACGTCCTGTGGAACTGCTACACCTGTCTCAAACTTACGTAATAAGTACCAATCAGTGTCAGCGAGATATTCCCTATTAAGTCCGTTAGTCTCTTCTTGTGTTGGAGGGTCTAAGTCACGTGGAGCGTGGATAAACACGCCATCAATGTACTTATACTCTTCTATTGGTTCAGGGAGTTCCCCCGCCTCAAAGAAACCTTCTGGGTATTCACCATTAGTTAACCACAAGCTTTCAGCTATATAATTCTCGTCGTCTAATTTTATGTGCATTGGATGTACTCTCTCTGTGTATTAAGCATAAAATTTCCACTCTAGTTTTGTACCGTTCTTTGGTGAGTAGTTACGGGTATAGCAGTTAGCTGTAGAATGTGAGAAAGTAATACGCCATTCAGCATTTGTACTGACAAATTCGCTAGTGTTAACCCCATACACCCTTGCCCACTTACTTGAGTATACGTTCCTCACCATCAGTATCCCCAGCTTGTCAGTACCTGACAGCGTGTGGTAGCCATAATAACTTAAACTTATAGTACCGCTAGCTTGCAGTGTCATAGGTGCTGAAGGTAGGCTGGTTAATCCAGAGCCATCACCTGTGAACGAGGGTGCAGTAACACCGCCTGTGAACGTGCCACCACCCCAAGGGTTGCCACTAGGTCCCGTAGAACCTTGGGGACCTGTAGCGCCAGCAGCTCCAGCAGCACCATCAGCGCCAGCAGCACCTGTGTTACCTTGAGGACCAGTGTTACCTGTAGCGCCTGTGTTACCCGTAGGACCTGAAGGACCCGCAGCACCTGTGCTACCAGTTAAACCTGTAGGACCTGAAGAACCCTGCGGTCCCGTACTACCTGTTGGACCTGTATCACCTTGAGGCCCCGTAGGACCTTGGCTACCTGTACTGCCCTGACTACCTGTTAAACCTGTGTCGCCTTGTGGACCTGTAGAACCAGTAGGACCTTGAGCACCATCATTACCATTAGCACCTGAGACACCTTGAGGACCTGTATTACCTGTTGCACCTTGGCCACCTTGAGGACCTGTTGCACCTGTTGTGCCTTGAGTACCTTGAGGTCCTGCATTACCGATAGGGCCTGTAACACCGTCAGCACCCTTCTCAGCTACTAGCTGCCATACTGTAGGCTGGGCTGAAGGGACTGTACCCGCAGCAGAGGATTGAAGGGCTGCATAAGAACTACCATTGTATTCAACAGCATCGAAAGTTTCATAGGCTAACGTGGAATCCCACGCACCTTTGAGAGCAAAGCGTACCTTGCCTATATTTAAAGTCGGCATTAGATTGTAATCTCCAGTTCACCGTTAGAATTTATATTGAAGTCTTGGTCATTGGCACTACCGTAATAGTCTGCCGATAACATTCCCGTTGCGGGGTCCATACTGAAACGTCCAAAGGCTAGACCTAAAGAAGTAGGGCCTTGAGGACCTTCACTACCTACTGAACCAATAGGACCGATTGGGCCTTGGTCACCGTTAGGGCCTTTGTTACCTAAGTCACCTTGTATTCCTTGTGGACCGATTGGGCCAACTGGACCTGTAGAACCTAGAGGGCCTTCGTCACCTATAACACCTTGGATACCTTGAGGACCTACGGGACCTGTCTCACCTGTGACACCTTGGATACCTGTGACACCTTGGTCACCTGTGAGTCCTGTATTGCCAAGTTCGCCTTGAGGACCTATCGGACCTTCGGGGCCTATAACACCTTGAGGACCATCAGGACCTTGGGGGCCAGTTGAACCAGCAGGGCCTGTACCACCAACGGGGCCTTGAGGACCTTCGGATAGGCTGAATGTAAGCTCACCTGTGTTGACATCGTAGTTAACAGAACCTGTGGAACCGTAGGGTAGAGAGGTTAGATGAGTTGTTAAGCCATAGAGTTCGTCACGAATCTGTGTAACGTCACTGGCTTTGATGATTACTTCTGTATGTTTGCTTGTAATGTCCGTGTGTCGTGTTTCAGAATCAGCACGAACACTGTCAGCATAAGCTTTAGTTACCGCGTCATTGTCAGCAGTAGGATTAGGAAGATTAGTTAAGCGTTTACCTTCAGAATCGAAGACACCGCTGGCTGTTAATTTGATGGTATTGTCAGCCGCATCAAAGGCTTCTTGAGCTAAGTGGAATATTTGACCACTGTCAGCATCAAGAGCAGCTTCTGTCAGTACAGAGCCGTCTTGGAAATCAACCTCACGCTGGGTGCGGTTGGTGTTACGTCTTATGTCCACTACACTTCCGTTAGCTGGAGCGTTAGTAAACTCTATGCGGCTTGAGTCAAGCCATGTGAATGGACTAGCTGTGCCATCAACTACGACCTGTACGTTATCTTGAGATAGGTACAGAAAAGTCACGTTGAAGACTTTGTTAGTCCCATCCCCTGTGTATTGAACAAAGGATAAAGCCATAATTGCCTCTATGTATTAGATAAAAGAAACCCCTCGGATGAGGGGCTTTAAGGGAGGTTACTGGTTAAGTACACCGCGTTTGATTTCTAGTTTCTCTTGGCGTACTTCGTTATAAGCATCTGATTCCTGCACAATGCGCTGCATTGCCCAAGAACGGTAACGGTCAATATCGCTCTTAACACGTTTAGTTGCTCTGCTCTCAATACCAGCGCCATTGCTGTGTGGATAACGCGCCCATTCAGGACTAGAGAAGAGTGCTTCAAGAGTCTCAAAGAGGTTACGCCCTGTAGAAGGGTCAGTCACTTCCCCGATGTATCGATTGTATTTGGCATAGACAGATTCTGTCTCACCAGCATCGAACACTTCACGGAAATCAACCTTACTTCCTTGGCCTAGGTTTGTGGAAGGTTTTGCAGATACTGCTCTTCCTAAATCTTCAGCCATTTCCCACATCGTCCTACCTACTATGTCATCAGTAAGAGGAACGTGAGGGGCTAAGGAACCAAAAGGATATATATCCATACTAGGTTTAAGAACAGGACGGCCATAGATATCATATTGAATACCTAGTTCATCCGATAGACCAATGACACGCCTCTGAACCTTCTCCATCAAGGAACGTGCCTCATGGACATAAGGGTCAGTGTTAGCTTGGCTAGCGATGTTGGGTATGTATGAAGTCACGTGGTCGTGGTATAGAGAGCTAAAATCTCTACGCCCATCCAATACTTTGATAATACCGTCAAGACCTGAGAAATAAGCCTTAGCTAATATGTTCTCAGTAATAGATAACAACATTACATCAGCTATATCATCAGCTACCAGATCGAAGTCACGGTCATAGTTAATATCTGACAGAGATACCATATCCGCAGTAATACCCATCACGGTAGCGAAAGGCTCCCACTTTTTATAGGAGTACCATTCATCACCTATACGTATAGAATGAGCCTTACGACCGTCTTGAGCTTCCCATGCCCTACGCATCTCAGGGTCACGTGGACCACTGCCAGTTAGGTAACCTTCTTTAGCTGCATAACCAGCAGCGGCCATGAAGGCTACACCCATCTGCTTCCGTGCTTTTAACTTAGCGATAGCTACAGGATTACCTGAGGCCAGGATAGCTCTCTGCTTTGCTGACCAGTGGTGGGGCAAAGGCATATACATCAGACCTTCACTAACTATGTTAATAGGCGCACGTACAAAGGGTATGACAGTTAAACGAGCTATACGAGACTGTCCCAATAGCTTGAATATCTTACCGCGATTACCTTCCAGTTCAGCTGTGTAAGTCACATCACGGACATCTTGTAGATAGTCCTTATCTACCAAGCGTCCTTCAGGAGTGAAAGCATCGTCCATACGTTCCTTGAGAATCTTCTGGAATGCAGCAGAATCACGTGCAACACCTTGGACTTCAGCATCAACAGCAGCATCAGAGAATGCCAAGGCGCGTGAACGGTTAGCTTTAATACCTTCATCAAGGAACAGCAGTATCAAATGAGCTTGATGTAAACCACGCTCTATTAGATTACGCCTCATCCAAGACATCTCCTTCAAAGGGGAGTCTAGCTGGTCTTCAATCTTAGTAACGAAGGGGTCAGTGATATGACGGCCTTCCTTCCAAGCACGGGCTGCTTGTTTCCAAGAGTCCTTAAAGAACATCTGAGTTCCCCTGTACTGGGCTAAAGCACGTATACGTCCTAGACGTTTAGCTTCACCTTTGCCTAACATACCTATGAACTCTACAAGAGGCTCTTTGAGCAAGTTAACAAAGTTAGTAACGCCAGCGATACCCCAAGTAGATGGGGCAGATAGCATCTGTGCAGAACGGAAGGTAACCAAGTGGTCAACCCAATCCTTTTGAGAGGGCATCTTAGCTTTGGCTTTCTTATAGTCAATCTTGAACATACCAGCATCAGCTTCATCTACAGGACCTTTCTTACCATATCCAGCCTCCCAGAACTTCTTCTTCGTAGACTGTTGTCCACGTTTGAAAGCACCAGCAGCTTGCATCTGGTTAATAGTCATAGCCACAGACTCTGCATCGAAGGAACCACCCATACGTGCAATGGTGGAGATGTCACCAGAGTCACCCTTAACAATAGCGTTAAAGGATTGAAGTAGACGGCCTGCACCTTTACTAAAGATTTTATCTACTTCCAATGTCTCCGCAAACATAGCGAAATATTGCATCATCTGGTATTGCTCTTGAGGAGTTGCCTCCCCTGTCATGACCTTATTCTTCAAGTCCACTAGCTGTCGCGCAAGTTTGTTATTCACATCAGCTAACGTAAGACGGATATTCTCCATCTCCATAAGCTTCTCTGCATTATTACGATGTTGCTTAACCAATGCAGCAATGTCATCGCCAAACTCTTCAGCATACTCCGCATGGAGTTCATCAGCGTTCTCACGTAGCTGACTTAAAGTACGTGCCGTTGGGAACATCTGAGCACCACGGTGTTTCTCCCAGTGAGAAGAAGAAGACTCCATAAAGTCTAGGACATCCTCAGGGGAATCTATGTGGGCTGTGTTCTTGGTCGTAGGTCCGTCGTACATATGGGACCAATCTTCACCAGCTGCATTATCCGCACCTTGGGCAAGGCGTTCTACTTCATCCACTTCAGCCACATTGCGAGGAGCAACATCCTCAGGGTTGAGTAAGTCACGTCCACCTACCGTCACCAGTTTATCACCCTCATCTGTCCCTTTAACAACCATAGGTAGTTGGTCTTCAGGGATAGCTTCGATAACTTCATCTAAAGTACGAGGGGCTGGAAGGTTAGTAACATCAATAGAAGTTACATCAGAGGATTGAATAGTCGTCACGTTAGTAGGTTCAGGAGCAGCGCCTTTCACAGCAGGCTCCTTACCTTTTGCCCGTTGATGTTTCTCCCATTCCGCTTCAGTCACCTTAGGCTTCTTAGAACCTGACGTTAGACGTGTAAGGATACCAACGGTAGGCGCAGTTATTGCGAAACCTATAGCCGCTGATTTAGCTGTACGTGTCATATCGTTCTTCGAGAAGTCGCCTTTATTCTCTATAGCCTGTGTAGCGATGTCATCGCCAGCTGTGTAGAGAGCACCTTCGGTTCCAGCAATAAGGGCGGCAGGGAGTGCCTTCTTATTGACCCAATGGTTCAAGGCCGAGGTAGCAGCCTTATTGATTGGTAACTTCATCATGAGATTAGCGAAGGCTCCAAAGCCCATGTAAGTAGTGAGGTCACTAAAGACACCTTCGAAACCACGTGCTATATGCTTACCTTCCGTGTCCACGTCATTGTAGACACCCATGATATCAATCAACGCGACCTGTTCTTCAGCACTCCACGAAGCTACATCAAGAGAATCGAAGACCTTACGTGAGAAGTTATTAGTCCACACACCGTAGGAGTCGAAGCCTTGCTCAACAAACTCTTCATCTGAAGCAGGCAAACCAGCTTGCTCCTCTTCATAGTCCATTTCTGCAAGCTTATGCTGAACAGTTGTCATATTCTGACGTTCATCGAAACTCAACTTCTCGCCATCGTCCTTTTTCTTATCGAACAAGCCAAGACGGTTGTTCTCTTCAAGAGTCTTAAAGGCTTCAAGCATACGCTCATCACCGTAGTATTGTTCTTCCTTACGCTTACCTATGGCTGACGTATTGATTTCACCTAAGGTGCGTGGGCCTTCTTCCTTAGGAGCCTTAACGACAGCCTCTGCTCCCTTAGGTTGTTGGGGAATACTTATGGAAGAATCTACTGATACTGCTTGTTCGCTGATACGCTGTTCAACTTCACGCTTCTTATAAGCCTCTTGGACGAAAGAATATTTATCCATTAAGGTTTCATAAGCATCACGGTTAGATGGCTTATCGTCCAGCCAAGCGACCAGTAAACCCCTCTCCTGCATATCATTTATCCTACTCATAGGTTGATACAGAGCAGATGCTAGTTCATCAGGGTCTTGGCTATTAAGTAACGTATGGGAGTCAGACCTAAACTTGTCCATCACCCCACGTTCATCATCGTTTAAAGTTGTATGTTCGCTCATTTGTTGTACCACCAATCAGGCTGAACCTGTTTCAGGATATAGAGCGTACCCGCATTGTCATGGAAGGATTCAGTCAGTACTTCAAGTGGGGTTGTGTCTACAAGCTTACCGTCAACTGTCCGTTGGATGAACATAAGAGGGTCTTCTTCTAATTGACTTGCCAGCTTTGGGTTACCTTCTAAGAACTCACGCATCACCGCCATAGAAATACTGTCCTCTTCTAGGTTCCATAGGCCTTCACCTGTGTAGTCCTCCTTAGAGGCATTAACGGCCTTCTTAATGGAGTTACGCCAAGCATAATCTGTACCAGCATTCTGGTGCATCTTATCTAAGATAGGCTTTGTCTGAACCAGTACAGACTTCTGTATCACATCCAACTCAGTCTTATTAGGACCTCGGCCTTGTTCTGTGTAGAAGTTAGCAATCTGGACTCCAGCTGCTCTTTTGTAAGCTGCCGTGAAATCATTAACAGCACCGCCATAACCAGCAGGAAGTACGTCATACTGCATCTCTAGCATCTTCAATTCATAATCCATTCCTGTCTTAATAGGACCTGAATGTAAATGACTCTTAGACCTATCGATACTTGTGATTACTTCAGTCAAAGCTGTGAGTTGGTCTGGGTGTATTTTGTCGCTTCGTACAGCTAAATCAAGCATCTCAAACTCATGCTCTAGGTCGAAGTTAGGATTACCATAGTTCTTCTCAAGAACCTGACGCATCTTATTGGCTGCTACTGTTTGAGGTTCAGTTACTTTGAATGACTTACGGTGTATCCAAGCAGCTTGTTGCTCATGGATAGTGGTCATGTTGATACTTGCTTTAGCGAAAATACCTAGCTCTTCATCAGTCCAATCATGGTTAGCGTTTGCGCCTAATTGGGTGTTCATTAGAAGCATAGCATCAACCTTATATTGCTTACGGGAAGCTTCAACGCCAGCAGCACGTTTAGCTTCCAGAGCATCTAGACGACTGCTTCTTTGTGTTATAGCTATGTTAATAGCTGCTTTAGCTTGTGTATTGGTTACTTTAGTGCCCCCTGGTCCTGTAGCGTAGACAGACGATTGCGCTAAGAGCAGTGCCTTTTCCCCTAAATTACCATTGACATATTCAGCAATGAGAGCATCGAAGACCCGCTTTGTTATTTCACTTCTTGAGACAACACCTGTACCTACAGTGTCTGCTATATTCTCTTCAATCTGCGCGAGGGCTGTCTTACCATCTATAGTATTGAGTGCAAAGCTGTTCACTATGGAACCAACCTTCACGTCCATCCCTTGGATAGCCTCTTCACGAATCCGTGCATCAAGCTGCTGTCTATGACGAGAACGTGAGTTATGTTCAGTTTCATTCAGGACACTCAGAGCACCTGAAATCATGTACTTATTATCCCCTAGCTTCTCAATTAGATTACGCCTTTGTGCCTGTGCAAAGTCGTTAAAGTCAGAGCCATCGCCTTTGGAAGTAGGTAGCCATGTATTGTAAGCATCATTATATTCATTACTCCACTGCACACCTACGCTGTTGCCACGTAACTCAGCCACACGTAGCTGCACGGCTGGTGACAAGTGAGCATACGCATCAAAGTTACGTATAGCTTCTACATTGGTGTAGTCTAAAGAGTCTTCAAGGAACATCCTTTCAGCTGTTGCTTTGTCTTCTTCAGTTTGCTTCTTATGGTTAACCCCAGCGAGTCTCTCAAGACCCTGTTGAATGCCAGAATTTGATTGCTCAGGTCGGACGTAGAAATCCCCTGCCTGTGCTGCAGGGCGTAGTGCTGTCACCTCGATGCCAGTATTAGTCGCCATTGTTTTATTCCTTAAGGATTGTATTCACGGTATGTTGAACCTATTTCTAAACCTGTCGCTAGTAAACTAGGACCACTCTTGCTTCGTCCATCGGCTTGGGTCCGCAGACCTTGAAGCTCATATTGACGTTGCTGTACGCTGTTTTCGAAATTGGTATTAATGTTGTGGGTGTTGTGGGCTTCCGTTGCTTTCTTATCGCGCAGGATGCTCCCGATAATTGAACCTCCCATCCCTTCAGCTGAAGCTAAGTATTGCGATTGAGCAGTCTTAGCTTGTACAGTTTCTAGGAACAGTTTGTCAGAGGCCGCAGTTTGCTCTTGCAAAGATGCAATGGAGTTCTGCGTGTATTGCTGCATGAGATTATTATGAGCAGCTTTGTTTTGAGCATCAGCTTGTGCTTGTTTCTCAGCAAAGCCAATCATTGAA
>JAPYOO010000108.1 GCA_029938135.1 Bermanella sp.
TTTCACCGGTACCACGCATACCATAACCGCCTTTTTGGCGATCTAGGTGAGTCCAGCCATGTACTAGACGTGTTGCTTGATGCTGTATTTTAGCCAGCTCAACTTGCAACTTACCTTCGTGAGTGCGGGCACGTTGGGCAAAAATCTCTAGAATCAAACCGGTGCGATCTAATATTCGACACTCAAGTTCTTCTTCAAGGTTACGTTCTTGACTGGGGGTTAATGCGTGATTAAACAAGATAAGTTCGGCTTCGCAAAACTCTACTGCTTCGCGTACTTCTTCAAGTTTGCCTTTGCCTATATACGTTCTAGGATCTGGAGCAGAACGGGAGCCAGTAATCAAAGCCAATGGCGCACAACCTGCGCTGCGCACTAACTCATCAAATTCGCGGGGGTCTTCGCGGTCGGCACCTTCTGGGAAATCGATGTGCACTAATACTGCACCCATTCCACTATCGGGTCGATCAAAAAACAATATTTAGCTCCGGTAGTCGCTCGCCAATTGTTTCAACCTACACTAAATGTAAGGTGCTTAAAACATTGGGTAACTTCAGTTAATACTTTACTAGACCACCTGATGGGTGACCTTAGAATTTACGCTTTAAAGCTGACGGACATACCCACACGCATGCAGGTATTAAGGCAAAGCAAGGAGCAATGCCAGAATGTCCGACTATCTTAGCTTTTTTCTTCTTCGTCTTCTTGAGGTGCTAAACGTACATTACGTGAAGGCACAACAGTAGAAATTGCGTGCTTGTAAACCATTTGACTCACTGTATTTTTCAATACAATTACAAACTGATCAAATGATTCTACTTGGCCTTGCAATTTAATGCCGTTTACCAAGAATATGGATACTGGAATACGTTCTTTACGAAGCGCGTTCAAATAAGGGTCTTGTAAGGAATGCCCTTTTGACATGGTGTTTCTCCTAATGAATTGAGCCCAATGCTCAAGCCCTATGTAAATAAGCGCGGACTATGCCACAACTATGGCCTCGGATTCCACTATTTTCAAGGCTGAATGTGCTAAGTTTTCAGCTTCGCTATCTAACCAGTGTAAATCAGACCAACTTCTTAGCCAGGTTATCTGTCTTTTAGCTAGTTGGCGGGTCGCGACTACCCCTTTAAAGACCATTTCATCGTAACTAAGTTCGCCATTTAAATATTCCCAAACCTGACGATAACCTACTGCGCGAATGGCCGGCAAACTTGCATCTAAATCTCCGCGATCTTGTAAGGCTTTGACTTCTTCAATGAAACCTTGCTCAAGCATATCGTGAAAACGCTTTTCAATACGCTCGTGTAGCGTTTTTCGCTCTTTGGGGCATAACGCAAATTGCACTACTTTATAAGGGAACGGGGCTATTTCTTGTTCAGCCCAATGCTGCGTTAAGGTTTTACCTGATATCAAATACACTTCTAGTGCACGCTGCACTCGTTGAGGGTCATTTGGACTTAAGCGAGCGGCTGAATCTGGATCTACTTGTGCCAACTGTGCATGAATAGCAGGCCATCCATTTAGTTTGGCATCTTCGTCTATTTTAAGGCGTATGGCTTCGTCGGCCACCGGCAACTTTGCTGCGCCTTCCAATAAAAATTTAAAATACATCATAGTCCCCCCCACCAAAATGGGGACCTTACCGCGCTGGGTAATTTCATCCATTAGTTTTAACGCGTCATAACGAAAGTCCATAGCACTGTAAGGCTCACTTGGGTCGCGTATGTCTATAAGGTGATGCGGGTATTGGCTTAACTCTTCCGGAGAAGGCTTAGCTGAGCCGATGTTAAGTTCTTTGTACACTAATGCACTGTCTACACTGATAATTTCACAAGGGAATTTATCGTACATTTTACAGGCTAATGCTGTTTTTCCTGAAGCCGTGGGCCCCATAATAAAAATAGCAGGAGGAAGGTTATTCATTGTCACCCTTAGCGACCCCGCATAAATAATTTATCTAACTCATTCATAGACATTTGAGTCCACGTGGGTCGGCCGTGATTACACTGACCACTGCGTTCGGTAATTTCCATGTCTCGCAGCAATGCATTCATCTCTGGCAGTGTAAGTTGACGATTAGCTCGCACCGATCCATGACACGCCATGCTTGATAATACTTCGTTACGAAATTCAGTCATGTGCCTAGAGGCACCCGACACCCTGAATTCTTCCAAAATACTCACCACCAACATTTCACTATTCGCATTACGTAATAATATGGGCATCTGGCGAATCACTAAACTCTCTGGGCCCAAACGCTCCAAGGTAAAACCTAATTGCGCTAACTCTTCACCGTGTTGCTCGGCGATATCGGCTTGCTGCTGACTGACGTGAATGGTTTCTGGCACCAGTAACGGTTGCGAGGCTATGCCTTGTTCGTCATAAGCCGTTTTTAAGCGCTCGTAGGTAATGCGTTCGTGGGCGGCGTGCATATCCACCACCACCATGCCGTTTTCATTTTGTGCCAGTATATAAATGCCATGCAACTGCGCCACCGCAAAACCTAAAGGCGGCGTTGTTTTATCATCATGCTGCGCCATTGTTGCTTGGCCTGCGACCGGCATTGATTGATGCAACTGTCCATAGACGGCCATTTGCTCTTGCACATGACCTGGCTCTATTTGATTACCACTAACAGGCGCAGCCCATGGCGCAGAGGGTTGAGCATTTTGGCTTAACGACATATTGTTTTGCCCAGCAAATTCGCCCGCTGCAATGCCACTCGCTTGTGGCTGACTATGCAACGCGCCTTCCACTTGTTCTGTTTCTACAACGGGTCGAACCTGCCCCAGCACTTTATGCAAAGACCGGAATAAAAAATCATGCACTAAGCGGCCATCACGAAAACGTACTTCGTGTTTAGTGGGATGCACGTTTACATCCACCAGCGCCGGATCCAACTCTAAATACAAAACAAAAACACTGTGGCGTCCATGGTACAACACATCTTTATAGGCCTGACGAATGGCGTGAGCCACCAATTTATCCCGCACAATACGCCCATTCACAAAGAAGTACTGCATGTCAGCAGAACTGCGACTAAAAGTAGGTAAGCCCACCCAGCCCCATAACTTAAGACCGGCCGCCTCCATGTCTATGTTGACGGCTTCTTTCATAAACTGGTTACTTAATAAACTGGAAACCCGCTTCTCTTTATCAAACTCGTTCTCGCAAGGACGTAGCGCGTGAATCACCTTTTGATTGTGCCTAAGCTGAATGGCCACATCAAAACGACTTAACGCAATACGCTTAATCACCTCTTCAAGATGATTGAATTCGGTTTTTTCGGTGCGTAAAAATTTGCGTCTTGCCGGGGTATTAAAGAATAAATCGCGCATTTCAACGGTTGTGCCTACCGGATGAGCACAAGGTTTTACTTCGGCTTGCATGTCACGGCCTGCACATTCTACTTGCCAAGCTTCGTCGCAATCTTTTTCGTGGCTACTAAGAGTTAATCGCGAAACTGATGATATTGATGCCAGCGCTTCCCCGCGAAACCCTAGGCTTTGTACCGCTTCTAAATCATCAAGATTTTTAATTTTACTGGTGGCGTGACGACTTAACGACAATGGTAAATCTGACTTTTCAATGCCAAAGCCATTATCGCGAATACGTATAAGTTTAACGCCCCCTTGCTCTACATCGATCTCGATGCGGGTGGCACCTGCGTCCACACTGTTTTCTAACAGTTCTTTCACCACATTGGCAGGACGTTCAACCACCTCACCGGCGGCAATTTGGTTTGCTAAGCGTGGGCTTAGTATTTCAATTCTTTTCATTACGAGGCCGGCACTTTTATTACTTGGCCCACTCGGATGCTGCTGGATTTAAGGCCGTTTAATGATTTTAATTTTGCCATACTGGTGGCATGTCTTTGTGCTATTACCGACAAGGTATCCCCTGCCGAAATAGTATATCGGGTAATGGTATTGCTTTTTTTATTACTGCCACCTTTAATACTGGCAAGGTAAGTACCCACGGGGGGAGATGTTTGAAAATAGCCTTTAATACCCTTAAAAATAGCCTTAGCCATTTTATTTTGATAATTACTCCCTTTCAATTTACGGGCTTCACTGGGGTTAGATAAAAACCCAGTCTCTACCAGCACGGATGGAATGTCGGGGGATTTAAGTACCGCAAATCCGGCTTGCTCCACATGGCGTTTATGCAAACGCCCAATTTTCCCCATACTGCCCAATACCTTCCCCCCTAATTCAAGGCTAATACTTAAACTGGCGGTCATGGACAAATCCAGCAACACCCCTGCTAAAAGGTCTTCCTTATCATCAAGGCTTAAGCCACCAACACCTCCAATTAAATCGGATGCATTTTCTTTATCGGCAAGCCAGCGTGCCGCTTCACTGGTGGCGCTTTTTTGAGAAAGCGCAAATACCGAGCCGCCGCTGGCTTTAGGACTACTAAAAGCATCGGCATGAATAGAGATAAATAAATCGGCATTGGCTTTACGGGCATGTTTAGTTCGATCACGCAGGCCAATATAGTAATCACCCTTGCGCACTAAGTAGGGCTTAAAACCTTTTTCTTTTTTCAGTAATTTTTCTAGCTTCTTAGCAATGGCCAATACGACTTTTTTCTCACGTACACCGCCGTGGCCAATAGCACCCGGATCTTCACCGCCGTGACCCGCATCAATTGCCACGATAATATCGCGTTTATTTTTTAACGTATCCTTTACTTCAAATACGGGTTTGCTAATTTTTAAAGGTGTTATTTTCCCTTGAGGGACTTTTACTTGATGGTATAAATCTACCACCAAGCGGTGGCCATACTTTTTATTAGGCTTTAGCTGAAAACTCTTTGGGTCAACCTTGTGTGCCAAGTCCAATACAATACGCAGATCGGTTTTATTGCGCATACCTGAGCGGATTTTTTTCACAGGGCCCGTTTTCATGGGTAGATCGTCCATACTGGCATTCAGGCGCGCGCCATAAATATCAATCACCAAACGGTCAGGGGAGCTTAGGGTAAATATTTTGTGTTCGCTGGCTTGATTTAGATCAAATACCAAACGGGAGCTTTCGGGTGCATGCCACAAGCGCACACCTTTAACGTCAGCGTATGCTGCGGATAACCACAATGATTGCAGTACAAATAGTAAAACAGCTAATACAATACGCACGTTAATTATTTCTTATTAGGGTTAATGTCAATTTAACAATTCTTCCAGCGATCCAACTGAGCTTGCCCATTAGGGCTGCTGGCGGTAAGCGTTAAACAACGCCCCAAATGCCATTGGGTGATGTTAATGCTAATGTCGGCGGCGGGTAATACCCCCGCACCTTTTTCTGGCCACTCTATTAAAGAGACAGTAGAGGGTCCAAAATAATCCCTTACACCCATAAATTCCAACTCTTCTGGGTCGGCTAGGCGATATAAGTCAAAGTGATACACGGTTAATCGTTCAAGCTCATAAGGTTCAACCAGCGTATAGGTTGGACTTTTTACATTGCCAACATGTCCTAATCCTTGAATTAAACCGCGACTTAAGGTGGTTTTACCCATCCCTAGGTCACCGACTAAATGTATCACTAAACCGCTATTTAATACTGCCGCCGCCGTTTTGGCCCAGACAAGCATTAACGCTTCATCTGCAAAGTTTAGGGTTAATGACTTTTCACTTACTTCTTCCACTATTTACTTTACTCGCTATCACTTTAACAATTTATTTTAACAAACCACGTAACTGATCAACTATGTCACTGGCGACCATGCCAGCTTGGCCAGCTTGTGCGGCTTCATCGGCGGCAGCACTGTGTAAACAAACGGCACTGCTCACTAAGTCATGCAAAGACTCATTTAATACTGCTGCATGTTGCGCCAATAAACTTGCCATTACGCCGCTTAAAACGTCGCCGCTGCCAGCACTGGCCATGCCCGGATTTCCGTCACTGCAAATACTTAGCTGCGTGCCACTGCACACTAAACTGCCCAGACCTTTTAACACCACAGAGCTTGCGAACGTTTCACTTAAAAGAGCGGCACTGGCAAAACGGTCAGCTTGAACCGCTACACTTTCTAAGGCCTCTTCTTTTTTATACAAAAGTCGCGCCGCTTCACCAGGATGTGGGGTCATAACCGATACACGCTGGGATAAATTATGAGCGATTCGCCCTTTAGCCAGTATATTAAGTGCATCAGCATCTAATACCACCGGCGTTGTTAAGGCCATTACTTGCTGTAATAACTGCTCACCCCAGTAACTTTGCCCAAGACCTGGGCCAATTACGATAACATCGGCACGTTCAAGCAAGGGTTGTAAGTCTTGGCCACTGCTCACACCATGAACCATAGCTTCAGGGTGGCGCGCTAAAATAGCATTCACATGTTCATGGCGGGTGGCCACCGACACAAGACCGGCGCCACTTTTTAAAGCCGCACCCGCCGCCAAACTTACGGCGCCACCACAGCCTAAATCACCGCCCACTATCATGACATGGCCAAAGTGACCCTTATGACTATCCAGAGCACGCTTCGCAAAAAATGGACTTTCTTGCAGGTGTTGCCAATTCACCAAACGGCTACTGGGCGGCTGTCCTTGAATTAATTTTTTATCCACCGTCAATGGCGCCAAACGCACTTGCCCAGCATAAGCCGGACCCGCCCCCGTAAACAGACCCTGTTTAAAAGCGATCATACTAATGGTGGTGCGCGCTTTTATGGCAGCACCTTGTAACGCACCCGTAGTGGCATTAATACCTGACGGTACATCTATGGCCAATACCGGCAAAGCCGATGTATTTACCATTTCAATTAGCTGCGCCATGGAACCGCTGACATCTGAATTTAAGCCCGTGCCTAATAAAGCATCGACCACCACACATCCATCCATAACCCCAGGCCAGTTCACTTTCGACAAGGGAATAGACGTAACACCTTGTTTGAACGTATCAATGGCCGCTAATTTGGCATAACCACATAATTCACTTTCATCACAGATCAAAACCAGTTGCACATCAATTTCATGTTGTTTAGCTAAACGCGCCACTACAAAACCGTCGCCGCCATTATTGCCTTTACCGCACAATACCAATAACTGGCGCACACTGGGCCACTGACTAAGTATGGCCATGAAGGCCGCTTCACCGGCTTGTTCCATAAGTTCATAGCCGTCGTTATCACATTGTTTATTCGCCAAACGATCCAGTTCCTGCACTTGCTTGGCAGTGAACAAGGCTACCCCGTGTGGCTGGACGTTCTGTACTGATATTAAAGACATCCCTGCCGCCCCATTTCTATCTAATGTGAGTAAAGTTGCGTAAAATTGGGCTAATTATACCCATATGAACGCTTTAGTCCTATCTACCTATGCCTACAATGCAAACAATAAATACAGACCAGCTTGCCCAGCAAATAAAAGACTGGGGACGTGAACTTGGTTTTCAGCAGGTAGGCATCACTGATGTGGATATGAAGGATCACGGCATTCGTCTACAGGAATGGCTAAAAAAAGAATACCACGGCGAAATGTTGTACATGGCGGATCATGGCGATAAACGTTACCGCCCTGAAAAACTGGTGCCCAATACCTTACGTGTTATCACAGTGCGCATGGATTACATGCCCCCTGAAATTGAAACGCTTAAAATCATCAACAGCCCACAACAAGCCTATATTAGCCGTTATGCCTTGGGCCGCGACTATCACAAACTGATGCGCAAACGCATCGCGACTCTGGGTAAAAAAATTAATGAAGCGCTTGTGCCCTTAGGGTTAGAGAGCAATTACCGCGCATTTGTAGATAGCGCCCCAGTATTAGAGCGCGGGCTGGCTCAAAAGTCAGGGCAAGGCTGGATAGGCAAAAATGCCATGCTAATTAACCCCAAGGCCGGCAGCTACTTTTTTTTAGGAGAGTTATTTACAGACCTACCCTTGCCTGTGGACAAGCCGTTTGAAGAAATGCACTGTGGCAGTTGCCGCGCCTGTATTGATTTTTGTCCCACCGGCGCCATTGTGGATAACCATGTTGTAGATGGCCGAAAATGTATTTCTTATCTCACCATAGAATTAAAGGGCAGTATCCCTGAGGATTTAAGAAGTAAGATGGGTAATCGAATTTTTGGCTGCGACGATTGCCAACTGTGCTGCCCGTGGAATAAGTTTTCAAAAACCACACAAGAGCCGGACTTCACTCCCCGTCACAAGTTAGACAACGTGACCTTAATAGAGTTATTTAACTGGGATGAAGAAACGTTTTTGGCTAAAACCGAAGGCACACCTATTCGTCGTGCTGGCTTTGAACGCTGGTTACGTAATATTGCTGTGAGCCTAGGCAATGCCCTGCGCGATAAAAACTCCGTCAGCATCATCCGTGAAAACATCATCAACGCACTCAATAGCCGTTTAGATTACGATTCGGCTTTAGTACACGAACATGTCGTGTGGGCGCTTAATCAACAAAGGATCATAGCCTAATATGCGATTAGATAAGTACTTAAGCCAATGCACTCAATTAACTCGTTCACTGGCCACCACTGCCATTCGCCAAGGCCGCGTAAGAGTTAATGAAAAAATCATTAAATCAAGTTCTCAAAAAATAAACGAAGACACTGATATTGTGTTACTAAACGGCCAAGCTCTTGCTGATAAATTAGGCCATAGATACTTTATACTTAATAAACCTGCAGGTTTCATATGTGCCAACCACGATTTAGAACATAAGGTGGTTTTTGAATTATTAAACAACGAGATAAACCTTGATAGATTGCATACGGTAGGACGCCTAGATGTAGACACCACCGGCTTAGTATTAATTAGCGATGATGGCCAGTGGTCGCACACCATTACCTCGCCTAAGTATCACCAAGAAAAAACGTATCATGTAGAGCTTGCTCAGCCTTTAATAGAAGACGCGCAAGAGCAGGTTGAGAAAGGCATTATGTTGCATGGGGAAACGCACCTTACTAAACCAGGTAAACTTGAACACATAAGTGATACCCACGTATCTCTTTCCATCACAGAAGGGCGCTATCACCAAGTAAAGCGCATGTTCGCAGCACTGGGGAATCGAGTAGTGGGTTTACATCGTCACAGCATTGGTGAACTGGCATTGGATGAAACACTTCAAGAAGGTGAATATCGCGCGCTTACACCGCAAGAAGTTCTACTATTAGGTAAAACGTCGTGAAAAAAATTGCTATATTTGTCGACGTGCAAAATATTTATTACACCACTCGAGAAATGTACAAACGCCCTTTTAATTATAAAAAATTATGGGACACCTTAAAGCAGCAAGGCATTATTGTATGCGCCAATGCTTACGCCATTGATCGTGGTATAGACAGCCAAATAAAATTTCAAGATGCGCTTAGAAACATTGGATTTAACGTTAAATTAAAACCCTATATTCAGCGTCGCGATGGCACTTCTAAAGGAGACTGGGATGTGGGCATCACCATAGACATTATGGAAGCGGCTGAAAACTGCGACCTAGTAGTTCTGTTATCGGGTGATGGCGACTTTGATATGTTACTTAAAAAGATATCACAGAAACACGGCGTAGATACACGCGTCTATGGGGTGGAGTTTTTAACGGCTAACTCATTGATTCGCAGTGCAGGGAGTTTTGTGGGTATTGATAAGGGCATGTTGCTTTAAACGTTTTAGCAGGTGACTTGCACACCTGCTTCACTGATCTGCTAGATACTCATAATATGTTTACGATAAAACTGCATCTCTTCAATGCTTTCAAGAATATCATCCAATGCCTTGTGGCTGCCCTTCTTCGTTAAGCCCTTTAGTTTTTCAGGGGCCCAACGGCGCGCTAATTCTTTTAGCGTACTTACATCGATATTACGGTAGTGAAAGTAATCATCTAATTCGGTCATGTATTTCACGGTGAAACGGCGATCCTGATGCACGCTGTTACCACACATAGGGCTAACACCCTTACCCACATACTGCGCTAAGAATTCAATGGTTTGTCGAGAGGCCTCGGCTTCATCAATTTTACTGTCTTTCACGCGCTGCACTAAACCTGAATTACCATGGGTTTTAGTATTCCAGTCATCCATGTTGTCTATGATGCTATCTGGTTGGTGAATTGCCAAAACAGGGCCTTCTGCCAAAATATTCAAGTCGCCATCGGTCACTATGGTGGCTATTTCAATAACCACGTCGGTAGCGGGCTCAAGACCCGTCATTTCTAGGTCTATCCAGATGAGATTATGTTTTTTTTCCATGATTCAGCCCTTTTTACCCCGTTTGCTAGTTTACGGGGCAAATCACTATATAATTCAGTTAAGACTAATTTGAACACAATTCTAATATTAGATATATGGCAAATGGCAAAACGAAAGCTCAACCGACGTCAGTCGTGGCGAATTAACAAAATTCAGCAAGAACGTACTGAACGGGCCGATAAAAAAGAAGATGAAATCCACGAAGACTTGGAAGGGGGAGAGCTGGGGCCTGAACAAAATGGCCAAGTAATCTCTCATTTTGGTACCCAAGTATTGGTGGAAGGCACCGATGGCGAGCGCAAGCGCTGCTATATGCGTGCTAATCTCGGCGGCTTAGTCACAGGCGACCAAGTCGCTTGGCGACTGGGTAATGACGATCTTGGGGTGGTGGGTGCCAAACATGAGCGCCAAACCGAGCTACAACGTCCTAATATGCACGGCGAGTTGAAAAGCGTGGCCGCCAACATCAATTACATGGTGATTGTGGTCGCCCCCGAGCCCTATGCACATCGTGGCCTTATTGACCGCTATTTAGTGGCCGCTGAAATAAGCAATATTGAACCCGTTTTGTGTCTGAACAAAATAGATTTACTTAACGAGTCCAACAAAGAGCATTTTGAGCAACTAATAATTGATTACCAAAAGATTGGCTACCGCTTTATTCAAACCAGCGCGATTACCGAAGGCGGCTTAGAAGATTTAAAAGTGCTATTGAAGGATCGTATTAGCGCTTTCGTGGGCCAAAGTGGCGTGGGGAAATCACACATTGTATCCACTTTACTCCCCAACGAAGACATTCGTGTAGGCGGTTTGCGCGCACAAAGTAAAACCGGCCGCCATACCACCACCACCGCAACCTTGTTTCACTTTCCAAGCGGTGGCGACCTAATTGATAGCCCTGGTATTCGTGAGTTTGGATTGTGGCACATGGATGAAGCACAAGTATTGGAAGGTTTTAAAGAATTTAGTGAATTTATTGGTTACTGCAAATTTCGTGACTGTAAACACTTAGCCGAACCAGGCTGCGCTATTAAAAAAGCATTAAAAGAAGGCGCCATCAGTGAAGGCCGCTTTGCTAGTTTTAGGCAGATTGTTGAGAGCCTAGATGATGTTGAGGTGCGGGGATAATGTTGGGGCGGGGATAGTGCTTGCTGCTAACTTCAGTGAGTAATCCGCTTTATAGGGCCGCGGTGAATACGTCCTTGTACGCTTGCGCTAGCATCCCTGCCAGCAACACCCTATAAAGCAAATTACTCACTGGCGTTAAAGGCTTCGGTATCCCCTTCTGTGTGAGGGTAAAACAATGAAGCTGCTAGGTGTTAGAAAATTGCCCTCGCCTTTGTGAACCGGAACAAAAGACTAAGAGTAGAATACATTAGGTCTGTAGAGTTTTTATTCTGTGGGACTTTGTCTGCCGTAGGCAAAGCGTGGCCTGCAGAATGAATACTCTACAGGCCGATCGATCATAACGATTACTGCTTAGCAGCTAAAGCCTGACCCATCATCAACGGCGATTCTGCTTTAATCTCTTCTAAAAACTTCACGCTGTCTTCTGGGAAACACAATACAACCGTAGAGCCCAACTTGAAACGGCCCATCTCTTGGCCTTTCTCTAAGCGAACTTCGCTTTGGGTATAGTCTTGCACCTGTGCTTTTTTAGGTAACGGACAGACTTGACCCGACCATACTGTTTCAATACCGGCCACAATCATCGCGCCCACTAGCACCATCGCCATTGGGCCGTATTCCGTTTCAAACATGCACACTAAACGCTCGTTACGGGCAAACAAACCATCAACACCTTGTGCAGTGGTTGGGTTTACACTGAACAAATCACCCGGTACATATACGGTTTCTAATAGCTTACCGGCGCAAGGCATGTGCACACGGTGATAATCTTTAGGCGATAAATAAATG
>JAPYOO010000447.1 GCA_029938135.1 Bermanella sp.
GCGGAACTTTACGAATGACTTCGCCGGTTAAAGGATCAAAAATACTAAGTTGCTCAACCTCTTCATCAAACAACTCAATCCTTACGGCCTCGAATTCAGATTCAGCCGGAAAAATATCAATCACATCACCGCGCACCCTATAAGTGGCGCGCTGAAAATCCACATCATTACGCTTGTATTGCAACTCAGCCAAACGGCGCAATACGCCGCGCTGATCAATAATGTCGCCTCTATCTAAATGCAGTACCATTTTCAAATAAGACTTAGGATCACCTAAACCATATATAGAGGACACTGTGGCCACCACAATACAGTCATTGCGCTGCAGCAAGGCCTTAGTGGCTGAAAGACGCATTTGTTCGATATACTGGTTAACCGATGCATCTTTTTCTATAAAGGTGTCACTAGAGGGCACATAGGCTTCGGGCTGGTAATAATCGTAATAGGAGACGAAGTACTCTACCGAGTTATTAGGAAAGAACTCTTTAAACTCGCCATATAGCTGAGCCGCCAAAGTTTTATTATGCACCAGTATAATAGCTGGGCGCTGCGAGCCCTCAATAACATTGGCCATGGTAAAGGTCTTACCGGACCCCGTTACACCTAAAAGGGTTTGCTTGGCCAGGCCATCACTAAGACCTTCTAGCAATTGCTTAATGGCCGTAGGCTGATCGCCAGCAGGTTTATATTTACTGTTTATTTTAAAGGGTTTGGCGGACATACTTTTGCGTGCAAGCACGCTCCTACAATTTATTACCCACAGTGTACGAGTGCACCTAGCTATATTCAAGAACCCCCGCACAGCAACACACAAAACCAATACAAAGCTATACGCCACACAAAAGCCAAGTTAGAATAAATAACCTCTCAATTAAGAACAAAAGCCCAAAATGCTGGATTTAACCGCCATTGAAAAAGCACACAAATCCCTTAGTGACAGCCTTGGTGTTTATAACGACCAACAGTTCATAAGCAAACTTACCCCAGAACAATTTCACACCATTCGCGCAGGGGTTATTCAAAACTTTGAGTTCACCTACGAATTAAGCTGGAAATTTATTAAGCGCTGGCTAGAAAACAATATTGGTATCACAGAGGTTGATGGCGTATCACGTCGCCAACTATACCGCTTAGCTGCTGAGAGCAAACTTATAGGAGATATAGAACTATGGATGACATTCCACAAATATCGCAATCTAACATCACACACATACGACGAAAATACAGCAAAGGAAGTAGCGGGCACCTGCCAAGCATTTTCTGATGCCTGCCAACAACTTATTACCGAGCTTAATAGCAAAAATGACTAATTTTGCCAACATCCCGAAAGGTGACTTGCTTTTTATAGTACAAACACTCAACAAACACCTTAAGCATGACGGCTACCGGTTATTTGTTTTTGGCTCAAGAAGCCAAAAAGCCCCCTGCAAAACCCACAGCGACTTAGACATAGCGGTAGAAATGGACTCCGCCATCCCAAGAAAAACACTTTTTAAAATAGAAGAAGATTTTGAAGAGTCAAACCTAAACTACCAAGTTGATTTGTTAGATCTAAACCGCATTAGCGATTCATTCAGCAAAAGCATTCACCATAAGCTAGTACCAATTACACAACTAAAGCAAAGCTGAGCGCCTAAAACCAACCAATACCCATGAGCCTCAGCATTAAACAGACATCAAACTGATACAAGCCCACACCCCATTCACTGGAGCCTGCCAATGCGCCCCGCTTTTAGATATTGCACCTCAATCCCTAACCACAAAAACCAACCCTAGCAAGCGCCCTTTCCAATCTAACTACAACCAAACCCAAAAATCCCCGTGCACCCCAACCCAAGTTCATATACAATGCCGCGCGCATTCAAAGGCCTTTATAGGGTCATATAATGCAATTTAATCAAGCACTTAACACTATATATAACCACTAAGGAGACAGCCTTGAACCTGCAACTTTCCACCCGAGTTCAAAGCATTAAGCCCTCTCCGACTTTAGCGGTAACCAACCGTGCAGCCGAATTACGTGCTGCAGGTCAAGACATCATAGGTCTAGGCGCTGGCGAACCCGATTTTGATACACCGCAACACATTAAAGATGCCGCCACCGCCG
>JAPYOO010000448.1 GCA_029938135.1 Bermanella sp.
GCATAAAAAAAGCGAACCGTTTATAGGTTCGCTTTCTTAATGCTTGCAGTAGTCGCCTCAATCTAAGGCGCCCCTACTTTAAGCTATTCAGACTAGTGAAGGCCTTGAATGTAAGCCGATACCGCATCGATTTCTTTATTCGACATACGGCCCGCAATATCACGCATTACTTTGCTGGCATCGTTGGTACGTTTATCTTCTTGGAACGCCACCAATTGCGCTTTAACGTATGCACCGTGTTGTCCACCAAGAGCAGGGAAACCTGCTGCTGCAATACCGCGACCTTGTGCACCGTGGCACGCTAAGCACGCTGGAACACCTGTGGCACGGTTGCCGCCACGGTAGGTCTTCTCACCCAAGGCAACCTTATCTTTAGCTGCATAACCAATTGAGCGAGTTTGAGAGGCAAAGTAAGCCGCAAGGTCTGCTAATTGTGATTCGTTTAAAGCCGCTACCTGGCCGGCCATGATTGGGTTGCTACGCGCGCCGCTTTTAAATTCTTTAAGTTGCTTAAGAAGGTACACTTCACCCAAACCTGCAATTTTAGGGAAACTAGGGGCAGCACTGTTACCATCTTGGCTATGACATGCAGCACACGCACCGGATAATTTTTTGCCAGATGCCGCGTCGCCTGCTTGCGCGCCAACCACTAAGCCCAAGGACAACATTAAGGTGATTGCCAGTTTTTTCATGGTTATCTCTCTTTAAAAGTTTAATTCTTATGCAGACTAATAATTCGTCTGTGTCACTAAAGCGTAAATTCAACTAAAATAAGTGAATTCAACTCCAGTAACCTATACCGCTAGTTATGCAATATAGGTAAAAGTAATGCAATTGTGATGGTCCAAACCGCTTTCCAACTAAAATTGGTTAGCAAGTCCATGATAATTTTGTGGCATTATAACCAAAGTTACCCTACTTACAACTTGACCCTAAGCAGTAAAGGCATCATGGAACCAGTTCTTGTTAATTTTCAAAAGGCACAATATCTTAAAAGTGCCCCCAGTTTAAAAGATTGCCCGGATGATATCGGCTGCGAAGTCGCCTTTGCGGGCCGCTCAAACGCGGGAAAATCCAGTGCTCTTAATACCTTAGCTCAGCAAGGTAAATTAGCACGTACCAGTAAAACCCCTGGACGTACCCAGCTTATCAATTTCTTTGAAATTGAAGAAGGCGTGCGCGTTGTGGATTTACCCGGCTACGGATTTGCCAAAGTACCCGACCGCGTAAAACGCGAATGGCAAAAAAATATGAATGAATACCTTGAAGACCGTAAAAGTCTAAAGGCATTGGTATTAGTCATGGACATTCGTCACCCACTGACCGAATTTGACCGCATGATGTGCCAATGGGCAGTGGATTGTTTAATGCCTGTACATATCTTGCTGACCAAGTCAGACAAACTTAAAAAAGGCCCAAGACAAAATACTATGTTTGCGGTTAAAAAAGAAATGGCACACATGGGTGATTTATTAACGGTGCAGACGTTCTCGTCCCTTAAAAAAGAAGGCACTGAAGAACTGCGTCGCCAGTTAAGTTTTTGGCTTGAAAATAAAGACTAGACGTTAAATAACCGTTTAATGAGCCACTCACCCAGAGTGTGCTTGCTCATTAAACGGTTAAGTCATTAAACTATTCAGTCATTAGAAGCTGGCGCGTAACTGGGCACCTAATGTCACGTATGTGCCACCGGTAAACTCAATACTACGATCTACCTCGTTTGATACAAATTTCATGTCAGGCTGTTGCACTATAGCCACATCCACAAATGGCCTTACCTGTACATTAGGCAACCACGTCCATACGTATTCTGTTTTAAAACCCAAAGTAGAGCTATCACTGAAACGTACATCCGCTTGCACTTGCTCGGAATAAGAGCTGTATTGCAAACCACGGGTAAGCTTAAACTGAGTGATTAGGTTATGGTTTTCAAATACTGAAAATGCGTGACCAATGCCAAAGCCGTATGTAAAGGGCGAAGACGCTTTATTGCCAAACACGGTATCTGACAAGGTAATGGAGCTGAACAGACGTGCAAACCAACGCCCATCCTCTTCGGACAACCAGTTGGCCGCCAACTCACCGTTTAACTGATAGAAACC
>JAPYOO010000449.1 GCA_029938135.1 Bermanella sp.
CCCGTGGGCGATGGTTGTTTGCCATACTTAATAATATACAAACTCTGGAACACACCAGTCAATGAATGAAGAAAAAGAGCTTGGCCTGTTGCGCGATCAAATAGATGCTCTAGATCAAAAGATTCAGCAGCTTATTAACGATCGTGCCAATTGTGCAAAAAAAGTAGCTGACGTTAAGCAAAAGTACTCTGAAGGTGAAAAAATTCAGTTTTATCGCCCCGAGCGCGAAGCTCAAGTTTTGCGTCGTGTGATGGACCGAAACGCGGGCCCAATCGCCAATGAAGATATGGCGCGTATTTTTCGTGAAATTATGTCTATGTGCCTAGCATTAGAAGAGCCATTAAAGGTGGCTTTTTTAGGCCCCAAAGGCACGTTTACACAAGCGGCAGCGTTAAAGCATTTTGGCCATAGTGTGTTGTGTGAAAGTCAGGTTTCTATTGGCGATGTGTTTCGCGAAGTAGAATCCGGTGCGGTGCAGTATGGTGTGGTGCCGGTTGAAAACTCCACAGAAGGTGTTGTTACTCACACTCTGGATAGCTTTGCGCAGTCGCCCTTACAAATTTGTGGTGAAGTGGCATTGCGCATTCATCATCACTTTTTATTAAAAGATGATCTAAACCAAAAAGGCTCGGGTAAACTCAATAAAGTTTACAGTCATCCCCAGTCGTTAGCGCAATGCCGTCAATGGTTAGATACCCACTGGCCCCACCTAGAGCGAATTCCAGTAAGCTCAAACGCCGAGGCCGCCAAGCGTGCCTCGCAAGAAAACAATGCGGCAGCCATTGCAGGTGATGCAGCGGCGCAACTTTACGGTATGAATATCCATGCCAATAGCATCGAAGATATGCCCGACAATACCACGCGCTTTTTAATTATTGGCAAACAAAAAACACGAACCAGTGGAGCCGATAAAACCTCTATTATGGTGAGTAGCCGCAATCAATCGGGTGCCTTGTACCACGTGTTAGAGCCTTTTCATAAGGCGGACGTTAGCCTAACACGCATAGAGACACGTCCTTCTCGCAATGGTGCTTGGAATTATAATTTTTTCATAGATTTTGAAGGTCACGTCGACGAAGCCTCCATTAGTGATGTATTAAACCAAGTGGGTGTTGCAGCCTCAGATTTGAAAATTTTGGGTTCATACCCAAAAGCGGTATTGTAAAATGACAGTAGATTTTAGTAAGTTGGCGGTTGCTGGTGTGCAGGGTCTTAAGCCTTATCAGCCAGGTAAACCCATTGACGAGCTGGCTCGTGAGTTTAATTTAAACCCTAAAGATATAATAAAGCTGGCCAGTAATGAAAATCCCATGGGGCCAAGCCAAAAGGCATTAGATGCTATTAAAGCTGGGTTAGCCGATTTAACGCGCTACCCAGACGGTAATGGTTTTGAACTAAAAACCACTCTTAGCGATAAACTTGGGGTAAAAACCAGTCAAATTACGTTGGGTAATGGTTCAAGCGACATTTTAGAATTCATTGTTAAGTGCTTTGTGTCTGATGGCGATGAAGTGATTGTCTCTCAGCACGCCTTTGCCATATACGGATTACTTACAAAAATGGCTGGCGGCACCTGTGTGCAGGTACCCGCTAAAAACTGGGGGCATGATTTAGATGCCATGGCGGCAGCAGTAACACAAAAAACAAAAATTATTTTTGTTACCAATCCAAACAACCCTACAGGTACCTGGAATACAAAAAAACAATTAGCATCTTTTTTGCAAAAGGTACCAACTCATGTTTTGGTGTTGCTAGATGAAGCGTATTTTGAATACGTTGATAAAACCGACTATCCGTCAGGCATTGACTACCTTGAACAGCATCCTAATTTAGTGGTGACCCGTACGTTCTCTAAGGCGTATGGTTTGGCATCGTTACGAGTGGGTTATGGGGTATGCAGTGAAGTCTTAGCTGATTTGCTGAATAGAGTGCGCCCGCCCTTTAATGTTAATTCATTGGCATTGGCAGCCGCAGTTGCTTGTTTGAAAGATGAGGGCTATGCCCGCCTTAGTAAAGAATTGAACGACCAAGGCATGGACCAACTTCAAGCAGGTTTTGATCAGCTTAATATCAGTTGGATTCCATCGGTGGGAA